>JBFJJY010000118.1:0-5691 GCA_041612055.1 Methylophilaceae bacterium
GTCGTGGTTGGTGCGGGGCTAGTCGGTTTAACGGCTGTGATTGCATTGGCGGAGCAGGGTAAGCAGGTTGTATTAGTTGATGCACAACAAGCAACCGCCAAGCAAAAAACAATGAATCAACAGCAAGATTGGGATGCTCGAATTTATGCATTAACGCCATCAACAGAAGCTTTTTTAGAAAAGCTAGGTGTATGGCCTTTGGTTGATTTATCTCGTATTAATCCAGTGGAGACCATGGCGCTGTGGCATGCTGATGCAGACCAAGCACTCAACCTATCGGCTGAAGACGCGCATTTATCTAAGCTGGCTTGTATCGCTGAGAACAATAATCTCATGCAGGCTTTATGGCAAAAAGTGCAGGATTTAAAGGTTCCACTCATGATGGAAACTGCTTGTCGCACTATTGAGGATGACCTTGATGCTGTTGTGCTGCATCTGGAAAATGATTGTCGAGTTTCTGCAAGATTATTAGTTGCAGCGGATGGTGCACATTCTTTTGTAAGGCAACAACGAGCGATAACGACTAAAGACAAAGATTTTAATCAAACAGCATTAGTTGCAAATTATCGAGTAGAAATAGACCATGGAAATGTAGCAAGGCAATGGTTTGCACCACATGAAACATTGGCGTTGTTACCATTGCCGCAGCATCAAGTATCAATAGTATGGGCATTGGAAACAGAACTTGCGCAAGCGCTATTAGAGCTGCCAGATGAAGTATTAGCTGAACGTGTTCAAACACGAGCTAACCATGTGTTGGGAGCGCTTAGCCCAACCAGTCAAACGTACTCTTTTACATTGAGACAAGTGACATCAAATAATTTAATTGCTGAGCGTACGGTGTTAATTGGTGATGCGGCGCATCAAGTGCATCCGATGGCAGGTCAAGGTGCAAATTTAGGCTTTAGAGATGTGATAAGCTTAGAAAAACTAATAGCAGGCAGCCATCCTTTGCAAGATATTGGAGAGGTTTCTTTTTTAAGACGGTATGAGCGCGCTAGAAAAGCAGATATTGTAAGCATGAATACGCTAACATCTGGACTTGATTATTTATTTTCTGTTGAATCGGCCATCATCAAAAAAATGACAGGCTTTGGTATGCAGCAATTAGATAAGCACTCTGTGCTGAAAAGCATTTTAATTCAACAAGCAATTGCGTAAAGCAATAGATTAGAAAGATAACATATGAAACTTAAACATGTCGTATTAGCTGCATTGATTGCGATGAGTCAAATAGCCTGTGCTGATGAAACGAACCTTAAGAAAAAAATTGAGGCGGCTTATCCAAAATTTACTGTAGAAAGTGTTGTAAAAACGCCTTACGCAGGATTATACGAAGTGTTTATGGGCGGACAAATTATTTATACCGATGAAAATTTGACCTTTTTAATTGCTGAAGGACATTTAGTTGACCCAAAAACAAAAAAAGATATTACAGGTGAACGGCTGGAAGAGTTAACGAAAATCGATTTTAATAGCCTGCCGCTGAATAAGGCGATTAAAGTGGTTAAAGGAAATGGCAGTCGAAAGGTTGCAGTATTCTCAGATGTGGATTGCCCATTTTGCAAAAAATTGGAACAAGATGAGTTAAGTCAAATCACGAATGTGACGATTTATACCTTTTTGTATCCATTAGAACAATTGCATCCTAATGCGGCTGCAAAATCAAAATTAATTTGGTGTGCTGATGACCGTGTTAAAGCTTGGAACAACTGGATATTTAATAATCAATTGCCGAAGACATCTGGTAATTGCAAAGTGCCCTTAGAAGAAATTGGAGCGTTAGCTAGAAAAGTAGGGGTAGCAAGCACGCCAACCCTCATTTTTTCTGATGGTAAACGCATGATGGGCGCGCAACCACATCAAGCCATTGAAGCGGCGATGAAAGCTGCTGCAAATTAATTGCGTACGCATGCTTGGGGAAAGTCAGAATAAAAAAGACCAGGTTTTACTGGTCTTTTTATTAATGCTCTAGCCTCCAACTATTTGGCCTAGCTTGAAAATAGGTAGATACATAGCAATCACTAAACCACCAATTAATACGCCAAGTACGACCATAATGACAGGCTCCATTAAGCTAGATAACCCTTCAACAGCATCATCTACTTCTCCTTCATAAAAATCCGCTACTTTGCTTAACATACTATCTAATGCGCCAGATTCTTCACCAATAGCCGTCATTTGCAACATCATGTTTGGGAATACCTCTGAGTTTTGCATAGCGACTGTTAAGCTGGTACCTGTACTAATCTCACTTTGTATTTTCTTGGTCGCATCATAATACACGCGATTACCTGATGCGCCTGCGACAGAATCTAGCGCCTCTACTAAAGGTACGCCTGCAGTAAACATGGTAGATAATGTTCTCGCAAATCTTGCAAGCGTTGCTTTGCGAATGACCTCACCAAAAATAGGTAATTTTAAAACAAGCCTATCCATAGTCGCTTGCATTTTTTCTGAACGTTTCCATGTGTAGAAAAAGAACCAAAGCCCAAAGCCAATGGCTCCAAAAATGGCCCACCAATAGCTTACGAAAATATCAGAGATGCCCATGACGAGCAATGTTGGGCCTGGTAGGTCAGTGCCGAAACTAGAAAATAACTCTTTAAATGCAGGTACGACAAAAATCATAATCACAGCAGTAATAATAAATGCGACTACAAGAATAGAAATAGGATACATTAATGCCGTTTTAATTTTACCTTTGATAGCAATAATTTTTTCTTTATATGTTGCTAAACGATCGAGTAGTGTATCTAGAATACCGGCCTGCTCCCCAGCACCAACTAAATTGCAAAATAGATTGTCGAAATGTAATGGATATTTACGAAATGCGGCGCTTAAACTACTACCTGTTTCCACATCTGCTTTAATGCCAGATAGTAACTTTGAAACAGCAGGATTACTATGACCTTTCCCAACAATATCAAATGCTTGCAACAGCGGGACGCCAGACTTCATCATTGTAGCTAATTGGCGTGTAAACAAAGTGACGTCTTTTTCAGACACTTTTCCACTCTGTGAAAAACCACTTTTCTTTTTAACCTTAGTGGCATTAATTCCTTGCCTTCTTAGCGTTGCTTTAACAAAAGAGTCTCCGTTGGCACGCATTTCTCCTTTGATGACTTTGCCTTTTTTGTCTTTACCCTCCCAAAGGTAGACAGCTTGTTTGTTTGGGTTTGCCGCCATGTTGTGTCCTTAATTAATGCTTATTCGTTGGTACAAGCTTCTACCTCGCTAATGGAAGTAAGACCTTGTATGACTTTTAAAATACCAGACCTTCTTAAATCGTGCACCCCTTCTTTTTCTGCCTGATCAGCAATATCAATCGCATTACCATTCTCCATAATAATACGGGCAATTGCCTCTGTGACTGGCATGACCTGATAAATGCCTAAACGACCTTTATAGCCCCCGTTGCAGAGTTCGCAACCACCTTCTTTAGCAGCATATAATTGAAAATCATTGTCAAAATCTGATTCGATAAATCCAACTTTTATCAATGCTTCTTTCGGGACATTAATCGGTACTTTGCAACTTTTACATAAGCGCCTTGCTAGTCGTTGTGCAGTAATGAGCGACACGGCAGAGGCAATATTGAATGGGGCAACACCCATATTCATCAAGCGAGTCAGCGTAGAAGGAGCATCGTTTGTGTGCAAAGTAGAAAGTACCATGTGGCCAGTCGATGCGGCCTTAATCGCCATGTCTGCAGTTTCTAAATCACGAATCTCACCAATCATAATGATGTCAGGATCCTGTCGCAAAAATGCTTTTAATGCCGCGGCAAAGGTTAGTCCTTGTTTTTCGTTGACATTCACTTGATTAATCCCTGCTAGTGGAATCTCTGCAGGATCTTCAGCTGTAGAAATGTTCACGCTAGGATTATTTAAAATGTTTAAACAAGTATATAACGAGACCGTTTTACCTGAGCCAGTCGGACCTGTAACTAGCACTAGCCCATAAGGGCGGTTAATTGCATCCAATAATATTTTTTGTTGCTTAGGTTCGTACCCGAGTGCTTCAATGCCCAAAGTTGCGCTCGTTGGGTCTAAAATACGCATGACGATTTTTTCGCCATGAATCAGTGGCAATGTACTCACACGGAAATCAATCGTACGTGTTTTAGATAAAATCAGTTTCATTCTGCCATCTTGCGGTATTCTTTTTTCAGAGATATCCAAATTGGAGATGACTTTAATGCGAGAAGCTAATTTATCCTTAATGGCTAAAGGTGGTTGTGCAATGTCACGCAGTTCGCCATCAACGCGGAAACGAATGCGGTAAAACTTTTCGTAAGGTTCAAAATGTAAGTCAGATGCCCCAATGTTAATGGCATCTAACAGCATTTTCTGTAAGAACTTAACAACAGGTGCATCGTCGACTTCTTGCGTATTATCGACTTCATCAACATCGTCAATGCCGCCCATTTCCAGCTCAAAATCACCATCTATATCCAACGAACTTAAGCTAGTATCTTGAGATTCAACAATACGGTCTATCCATTTTCCTAGTTTGTCATCTTCAACAATGACAGGAGACAGTTTCATCCCCATTTGAAAGCGTACGCTATCTAAAGAGTGGAGTACGGTTGGATCGGATACGCCAACGAATAAAATATTATTTCGAGTTTGTAAGCCAATGACGCGATTATTCTGCATCAATTTAGTATCAATTGATTTTGGGGGTAAATAGTCTGGATTGAGAGCATCTAGATTGAAATAAGGAAAACCGAATGCTGCAGAAGCAATTTCTGCAATTTTTTGAGCGGTCATTTTTTTGCTAGCAACGATTTGAGTAATAAAGGCGATTTTCGCAACATCGGCCTGCGATTGCAGGGCGATAGCCTCTTCCTCGGAAATCTGATTTTCTTTAATCAGCATGCGGGCTAAGCCGCTCAGTTTTGCTGGTGCAGTCGTGATTGCCATCTTGTACGTTTCTTTTTTAACCTACTTAATGATATATTCTATTTAAACTATTGTAGTTAAACAACATTTCATAATAAACAATAATGCATGCTAAGTCTTTATTTGTAAAGCAAAAGCAAAGCTTTAAATCTGCTTGATATTCATCATTTGATTGTTGGTGGTGTACGCGCAACAACTGAACAAAATAACTAAAAATCAAAACTAAAAATGAGTGGCGCAGGTAAATAAAAAAGCCCTTGATTTCCAAGGGCTTTTTGACATCATGACGATTACATCTGATTAATAATCTCATCTCCAAATTCGGCAGTACCCACTTTTGTGGCGCCTTCCATTTGAGATGAAAAATCACCAGTGACGCGTTTAGATTGAATGGCTTTGGCTACACCAGACATGATTAAATCAGCGGCTTCTGTCCAGCCCATATGCCGCAACATCATTTCTGCTGAAAGAATTAACGAGCTTGGGTTAGCGATGTTTTTGCCTGCAATATTAGGCGCCGTGCCATGCGTTGCTTCAAACATAGCGGTGCTATCGCTCAGATTGGCACCTGGAGCAATACCAATACCGCCTACCTGTGCAGCGAGTGCGTCACTCATGTAATCACCGTTTAGGTTTAATGCGGCAACCACATCATAATCGCTAGGATGCAATAAAATCTCTTGTAAGAACGCATCGGCAATACAGTCTTTAATGATAATGCCATTCGGCAATTGGCACCATGGCCCACCATTTATCTCGACTGCGCCAAACTCTTCTTTTGCTA
>JBFJJY010000119.1:0-5653 GCA_041612055.1 Methylophilaceae bacterium
GATTTAGTATTTATAGCGGCTAAAATCGAAAAATCTTGAGTGTTATTGATTAACGTTACGCATTAACGTTATTGATTAGAAAAATAAATGTAACCATTAAGCGCTGGGGTTCTTTTTAATGGGCAGTGCCAAATCTGGCAGGGTCACTGTTTCAGTGTAATGTGTTAATAAATCAAACAGTTTGCTAAATTTCGCACCCACTTTATCTTTGGTCATGTATCCCGCAATATTTTCATCATACGCTTTAGCGCGATCAATATCCGAACCTGAAGTCGTCAGCACAAAAACCACTAAAGAACGGAGCATCTTATCGGCTCGAATAGCCTCTAGAAACTCAAAACCATTCATTCGAGGCATATTCAAATCAAGCAAAACAATCAGTGGTTGATGAACTGTTTTATCCGGATGTTCACCCCTTAAGATATCTAGAGCGACCAGACCATCCTCGGCGATGGTTGCCGTAAAACCTGTATTTGCCTTGAGCAAGCTTCTTTGAATGGCTTCGGCAGCAACATCATCATCTTCCACCACCAATAGATTTATAGTCATTTCTTTTTTTAACCTCAATTATTTATAAGTCGCTAGTTCTCAATGGACAACTGTTGGCCAAAATAGCCTAAAAATAGTAACACGTTTTTCAATATCAGATTCTAATTCTAGATAGCCGCCATGTACTTCCGCCATTCTTTTGGAAACAGCAAGCCCAACACCTGTAGAGCCTTCATGCTTAGTTAACGTTTGAAATAATTTAAAAATACGTTGATGCGCCTCTTTTGGTATACCAGGACCATCATCTTTAATCTCAAAAACATAAAATCCATTTTTAGTAGTGACCTTTATATCAATCTGTCCACTTTCTTTATCATGATGTTTAATCGCATTTGCGATAAGATTCCTCACTATCGTTTTTAGCGGTGTTTCACTGGTCCTTAACGGCTTGACCTTACAATCGATTTGCACGGTGAATGTGCTAGGGATGTGTTGAAATTCAACAATCTCTTTTAACATTTCATCAATTTCTAATAAATCCTTTGCCTCATGAACCCTGCCTGCACGAGAGTAAGCCAGCAAGTCATCAATCAACGTACTCATTCTGTTGACACGGACTTGCACTCTGTTGAGATTATTCTTCACATCATCCGAAATATGATCGCCTAGATCTTCCTCTATCCATTCCATTAAGTCAGCGATTCCCCTCAACGGAGATTTCAAGTCATGTGAGGCTACTGCTGTGAACTCCTCTAAATTGGCATAAGCCTGTCTTAACTCTAAATCAATTTCTTTACGAGCACTGATGTCTAGATGAGTGCCAAACATCCACTCTGGATCGCCATTTTTTGTTTTGGTCATGATACGCCCGCGCGATGCTATCCATACCCAATAGCCTTTACGATGCCGCATCCTAAATTCAACATCAAACTGTGCCGTTTCTCCTGCCAAATGCTTTTGCTTACAAGCTTTAACCATTTCGATATCATCTGGATGAACGAGCTTGTACCAAGTTTCAATCAGGCTATCACTCAATTGACTTGCTTGATAGCCTAACATCTCTGCCCATTTTGCATTAAATTTCAACTCGCGTGTGATGACATTCCACTGCCAAGTCCCAGCATTTGTTCCTTCAAGAACGGCATCTAAATTTTGCTTTTCCTCTTCTAGCGCCTGCTCGACTAATTTGGCTTCTGTCACATCCTGCAAAGTTTCAATAACCGCAATCATATGTCCTTTGGTATCAAAAATAGGCGCGGCATCAAAAATAACGTAACGTCGTTTACTTCCCAAATTTTCAAACCATGCTTCCGCATGCCAGCCAGACTCCAGCAATGTCGATTGCCCTTGCATCTCATAGTATTCCGCAGCTTTATTTTTCTGACCATCTAAAATAAGATCTGCCAAACATGGACGCGGGCTAGCATAAAATCCCTGCCAAGCATTTTTGCTACCAATCATGCGACTTGCTGGTATCCCAGTCAATTGCTCGCATGCGAGATTCCAGTGAGTAATACGATGATGTGCATCTAGAATAAAAGTAGCCACATTCTGATTGGTTAGAATCTGTTGAACATGTTCTCTACTTGCGGCAAGGCTTTCCATCATATCGTGCCGGTCGGTCACGTCGCGTGAGGTGATACTAAACCCATCATCCAGCTTCACAATTTGCCAATAGAGCCAAGTCGCGTTCACTTCACCTTCATCGATTTTAATTTCTTCTGCAATGGTCTGTCCTGTCTCGATGACATACTTAAACCGATTAAAATACTTTTTTTGCTGCATAAACGGCAACACTTCAAACAACAACTCACCGACCATTTCGTCTGGGTCTTTGTTGATGAGTTTGCTTGCTGAAGTATTCAAAAAAACAAATCTAAAATCGATAATGTGTTGTTCCGCATCTCTTACTGCCTCTAAAATATAGAAACTATCAAGACCACCCTCAGTAGCAGCAAGAAAGCGGTTTCTTTCTATTTCTGCTGTTTTTCTAGCCACTGATATTTTTTCTATCAATGGTTTAGCTTTTGATTTAATCACCCAGTAACTAATCATCAATGCAAAGACAGTGAATAAAATGGTCAAAACAAACGAGTTGATGATAGGCGAATAAAGTTCGTTAATAGCCACTTCAAGCGACAGTCCAAGCCCTAACTTACCTATGGGCTGATAGGCTGAAATGATTTGATATTTTTCCTCATTATAAAAACGCGTGATCCCAGTTTGATTTTTTAAGGCTATTGCAACAGGACGCTCAGACCCTAAGAAATTATCTGCAATATAAAATGGATTGGGATGGTAGCGATCTGGAAAGCAGGCTAAGCCATTACTCGTAGTGCCACATATTTGTTGATTTTTACTATTCCCAGCTTTAAGCCAATTATTGGCAGAATGATTAAGCACAGTCAACGGCTGTTCAAACACGATTTTGGTAGGATGCTTAGCAGTCATATCAAAAATTGACTGCAATACGTAACCGTTGTCCCAAATTAATCTTCTAACCTGATTGCCCTTTAAACCAATTGAAATAGCAGGTACAGCCAAATTTTCGATAAAAATGGGTGTGATACTAGTGTCATGTTGCAATACATAAATAGCAGAAAATTCATTTTCTTTAGCAAGCGCGCCTAGCTCGCGCAAAGCTTGCGTCGAAATCAACTTCTCTTCAGCTATATTTTTTGCGACTTCAACTAGCGCAATATTGCCTAGAAATGTGGTTGCTCTTTTGCTTCGATGATAAATAATTTCGTCAAAAAATAGCGCGCGGTCTTTTACTTGTTGACTATAACTCTCCTCTACCACATTAATTGTTTTGTCTTGTAAAAAACCAAACGCAACAACCGCGATAGAGATGCCCGATACAAATAAAGTTAAAAAGATGACCGTCGTAATGGTTTCTTCTTCCTGATCGATTTCATCAATTAACTTAACTTGATGATTCGCCTTCATGTATAAACCGATACCTAACACCATCATCCCAATGGCGGTATGCAACGCCATTCTGGCAGCACCCGCCCAACCATATAATTCTCTTATATTAAAAACATACCCAAAGAACCCAATAAAACCGATTAGGAAAATACACGTAGCAGCAAACTTAACACCACGCATCCTTAACTTGGTCAAAGATTGCTCAATTGAGGCAATGAATGCCAAACTGGCAATCAAGAAACACACGGCTGTATTGGCTCCCATTAAGCCTGGTCTCATGTCATCATCGATTAAATTTCTATGAAAGGCAGGAAAATCAATATAGGTAGCCGTGCCAAAAAGGTAGGTTGAAATCACCAATAAACTAATGATTAACATCAGATAAGTGGTTGAACTGCGTATGATAATGACATACTGTTGGCGAACATAACGATCTGCCAATAGGTTGATACTTGCCAATAAAAAACAAAAAGCAGTAGCGGCTACCATCGGCCTCAGAGTCGGTAACACTCTGACCAATGATTGACTATTAAACACCCAACCCGCCAACACAAATAGACCAAGTAGCATTAGCAGCAATGCGGGTATCGTGATAATTTGGTGAGTGTTTAACTTAAAATTCATTTTAATTTAATCGTTTTCGCATACTGCTCTACTGTAACAGCCTAAATACGACTTCAAATCTCCTAGCAGAGCGCTAAAAATATTGCTGTTTATAAATTTTTTTGAGATGAAAAAGACCATTCAAATGATTCAATTTGAATGGTCTCTCATGAAGATGACTATTTAAACTAAACTGACAGACTAGCGCGTGAAATATGCGTCCCTGCTGTTTGTCCGTTTGGTCCGTATACACCAGTTGAGTTGGCAGGCCGTCCTTGCAGCTGATTTAAAGTTTCTTGATTGCGTCTAAAATGTTGATTAATCATTTGACCATTTACACGATTCAATTCTTTAGCTTGCACTAACTGATTTTGAAAAGTCTGCCATGTGGCACGATCTTTCGCATTCGCATTGCGATTAACCCAGACTGTCATGCCATTTTCATTGGCCTCGAAACTAGCTTGGCCTAGCGCAAGATGACGCGTTTTAGTCGCCTGTGTGATTTTTTGTAGCAACACTGCTTTTTCATCCAACAGGCCCTCAATAACATCAATATCCATTTCAATCAATGACGACTGCTCTTTTAATAACACACTGACCAAGTTATTGAGTAAGGCCGCGTCTTGATTAAGTAGTGTGGATATTGACATATATAACCCTATGGTTTTTGTGTGTTGAGTAAATCTCTCACAGAGGCGATTAAACTATCTGCCACTTTTTCTGAATCTACTTTAAATTGTCCGCTTGAGATTGCTGACTTAATCGCATCGACCTTTTCTGCATCGAATACTTCTGCACCCGCTACTTTAGCTTCTAGTGATTTTAATTGTGACGACAATGTCGATAATGTCACACTGTCTGCAGACGAAGCAGATGGACTGCTCGTGGCTTTACTCGTTTTTTTACCGACACTTTCACCCAGCTTGTTCGCCGTTAAATCGACTGACTGTTTGATTGAATCATTAATTTTCATACTCGTTTCCTTTATGCTTCTATTTAAACCGATATTGATATGTACTTGCTATCGGCACGGTTTAAAGGAACTTTAATCCTAATTGAAAATATTGTCATCTTAAAAGCGCACCTCTACTTTTCCATCGGCGCGCGCAATCCCACTGACGACTTGACCGCTTTGCACTTTCACTGGCACCACTTCACCTTGATTTGCATTTTTGAGTGCTTTGCCTTCTGCATTAATCGAGAATCCAACACCCGCGGTTGTTAATAATACCGTTTGTCCTTGCTGTATGGCTAAGGCTTGCTTAAGCATATCTTGTCGAACCACACTACCTGCCATGATACTGGTTCTAGCTGTTTGACCAATAATCTGACTAGCATCGGTCATCACCCCTGCTGGCAGTTGCGTTAAATCCCCTTCGGCAAAAGAAAGATCTTGCTTGGTAATGGTGTGCCCCATAGAAAGCGGATGCGATGCTACTAAATATTGCGCTTTAATACTCACATTTGCCTGCACATAGATTTTCCATCTTACTGGCGCATCACATTGAATGCCAACGCTTGTTTTACCCCAAGCACGACTGCCTGGCGGAAAAAAAGCCTCAGGCGTTAGGCAGGCTGCTAATTTAAGATTGGGATCAATAGCGCCAGCAGTGACATCGACTTCACCAGC
>JBFJJY010000120.1:0-5466 GCA_041612055.1 Methylophilaceae bacterium
TACCTTTTGCACGCTCAACCACTTTTCGCTCATCCAACTTTTCAGTGGCTTGTTTTAACTGATCGCGAAGTTGCTTTGTTTCTTCAAATCTTGCAATTGCTGCTTCTATCACTGGGGTCAACCTTTCACTTGAAATAGTTCCAACTACGTAAGCACTCACCCCCGCTTTAGTGGCCGCTTTAACGACTTCTTTATCACCATCTTGTGAAAACATCACAACTGGTTTGCTATTATCTTTTGTAATCATACAAACGTTATCTAATACATCTCGGCTGGGCGATTCAATATCGATAATCACGATATCAGGCGCTAGCTCACAACACTTCGTTTGCAGATGCACGTCATCTTCAAGGTGGGCAATCACATCAAAGCCATTCTCTATTAAAGATTGCTTTAATGGTTTACTCCTTGTGAGATCATTATCAATTATCATGACGCGTAACATATGACACTTCTTATTACTATTGGATGTCAGATAAGCAAATGGCGTGCCAATATTTATATAATGCTTTAACTCAATGAATGCTAAGTAATATTTATTCTCTCCTTGAAAGTAAACTTGACATCAAGCGGTATATAAATCGCACAATTTTAGTGCATATGCACCAAGCGCTAGATGGGGTTGACTGAATTTTTCTATTGAACTGATGTCATGTGTCATGTATAAGACGCTGTTTTCACCACTATGATTTGGCAACACAGATTGTGTTGCGGCTAATAGTTGGTAGACTTGTCTTGCTCGCTCCTTGAGTACGATGGGAGTATCGAGGTTCTGTTGAGTTGGCATTTAAATTTTGTAAACAGAAACAGGCTAATCAATCAATTCACTATGATAGACTGCATTTTTACTATTAATCGTTGATGCTAACCAATGACGATTAACTCTTTGAATCAATATGCAGGTGGGAAAACGCTTAGGTAATACTGTTAACATGAGCATGACACAAATACCCCCTCAACCTGATGATCTTTGGCCATTGCCTGTTCGTAGCGATCGCGTATTTACTTTACGGATTAATCGCAACATAGTCTTAACCTTGTTGCTATCCATTCTGTTGCATCTTTCTTTATTGTGGATTTTTGCCCCTAAACTATTTTCTACAGGGACGCCAACAGTCGATGCGCCGCCTTTGCAAATTACTTTAGGCCCACCGCAAAAAGAACAGGTAGCCCCTAGTGAGCCTGAGTTACCTTCGCCTGAAATTGTGCAAGAAGTGCCATCCAAGCCAATCAATCAGCGTCAATCAGTGAAAGCGCGTCCGCCTAAACAGGCAGAGCCGAAAGCGCCACCTGTCAATGTGGTTGATGAGTCTGAGATAGTGGTCAAAAAACTCAATAAAAGCATTCCTCAACCTGAGCAGCCAGAAGAGCCTATTACGCCTTTGCCAGGAGAAGATATGCAGGCTTATATTAAAAGGCAACAGCGGGCAAAGTTAGCAAAACAGGGACTTTCAAAGCAAGATGTAGAGGCCGTGATTGCCAGCAATAATCCGCAAAGTGAAGGTGATAAACGGGATGCGAGAATTAAAGAAAATCTCAACCTTAATGGCACCAATGGTATTTTCGAGATTCGTTATATAGGCCTTCGCAATGCTGAGTTTAGCTTCAAAGGTTGGAAGAGCAATATTAATACCGCACGTTTAGAAGTGATTCCAGTCACTGCGCCAGATGGCGTGGATATTAAGCGCGCAATGATACAAAAAATGATAGAAATTATTCGCCGCGATTATCAAGGTGACTTTAATTGGGACTCTCATCGCTTGGGTCGTGTCATTGTGCTTTCTGCGCGGGTAGAGGATACGCAGGCACTAGAAGACTTTATGATGCACGAGTTTTTTGGTGCAGGCACGCGAATACGATAATCAGCAATTTATCCAACGGCTGGATTTATTTAGGCCCTAAAAAATCACGTTTTCCGAGCTCAACACCAAGATGACGCAAAATATTATAGGTGGTTGTCACATGGAAGTAGACATTCGGCTGCACCCAGCGCAGTAAATAATCTAAACCTACAAACTCTCGTTTAGTGTCTCGCACCATCAATTCAATATGGCGCGTCTCTGCACCTTCTAATTGCTGTGGTTGAATGGATTCTAAAAACGCAATGGTTTTGAGCAAGCGTTGCTCTAGCTCTTCAAATGTAGATTCATTGTCTTCATACTGAGGCACGGCTAGCCCTGCCAATCTTGCGCCCGCACCTTTGCTCATATCGGTTGCAATTTGCACTTGCCTAATCAGCGGATACATATCAGGTGCTAACCTTGCATGCAGCAATACTGCATGGTCAATATGACGAGCATCTGCAGATCGCCTGCCAGTTTTGAGGATATGCAAACAATTCTTTAGCGCAAATATTAACGGTGGAATACTGATGTCATACATGTTAGCCATTTGAGTGCCTCAAAAAAGTAGGATTATTTTTTACACAATTTCGCTTTAATGCGTAAAAACGTTTGGGTCAACACATTACCATCTAATTTGTAATGTTTATGTAGTGGCTTTTTGACTTCCCATTTTGCCGATAGCCCAGCAGGAAAAGTGACTAAATCGCCAGCGCCAAAATGCACAGGTGTGCCGCTATTGCCTTGGCTATCAAGTGGCGTCATCACGCATTCACCAGCAATAATATAAGCAATTTCTTGCTCGGGAAAATACCAATCAAACGTCGAAATTTCTTTTTCCCATGTAGGCCATTTTTTAACGTTTAATTGATCTAACTCGCCCTGCTGAGGGTTATTTTTAACGATGATTGAAGACATGTAATCCTAATAATGGTGGTGAATAATGACGACTATTTTAGCGTAATTAGTGTGCTTGCTGTAATACTCGTTTGTGTAATTGTGTTGCTTTATTGTGATCAAAAGCAGTCAAAGGTTACAATTGGGCTGACATGATAAATCTCAATACAACATCATACGAGAAACGATTACACGCTCATATTAATCGCTACCTACAATTAGTGACCGACTATCCATCCGTTAGATACCAAGAATTCCATGCTTTAGTCGAATATGCTGATTTGGAAAATCCAGAACGGATACTAGAGGTGCCAGCAGAAGGCAAGGTGCTAGAAACGTTTTATCCAGATGCCATGATTGCGCGTGCAGATTTAGTGCCTGTAGAAAGTGCAACAAATGTCGATTGCGCGTTAACAGATTGGTCGTTATCAGAGATAAAGAATCATTACTATGATGCCGTCTTAGCGCTAGCTCCAATACACCATGCGAATACTGACCAAAAAAAGCAATATATAGAAGGTGTTTATGACTGTTTGAAAGATGGGGGTGTTATCGCATTTGGTGAAGTGGAACAAGCATCAAGCCTGAGTGTTTTTTTAGATGAATTTGTAGATCAACATTCTTACACCAATCACCAGGGAGAATACCCTGAGACCAATTTTAGCCGAGTGTTGCAAGATGCACATTTTAAAAATGTGACATCGGATAGATTAAATTGTAATTGGATATTTGATAATGAAACCCAGCTGTGTAACTACATCACACAGCTATTTGGGCTAAGGCCCATGGACGAAAAATTATTGTTAACAGCGCTGTCAGAGTTGTTGGGCTTTGAAAAGGTTGGTGAAAGAATTCACCTCAACTGGCAATTATTGTTTTTTAGAGGCGTGAAATAATGTGTAAATTTAGTCTTTCCACATACTGCCTAACCAAAGTTCCATTTCGCGAGTTCTTGCCATTAATGCGTTATTGGTCGTAAACGTCATTTCATTTAAATAAACCTTATCATCACGCCCAAACAGGCAATCAACTCGTACATGATGAAATGGCTTACCAATTTCTTTCGCAGCATGAATGGCCTGATGTATTGATGAAGGAATCTCAAGATTTTCAACGCGCTTAGCTTGGATTTTCTGAAATTTGAGCGGCTGTAAATCTTGATCTAACCAGGTAAATTGCATGCCATTAGCTGTTTTTTTGACTGCTGACATGTAGGCCAGTTCGCCTGAAAAAATAAAGAAACACCATGCTGTTGACTCTTCATTTAAACAAACATCTTCTTCCAGTAACACCTGTTTGGGAAACGCGTTATACCACCACTCACCACCTGCTAAACCAAGATCAGTGGCTAACCAGCTTGCTGCTACTTGCTGCATTCGCTTTCTTTCGTCTGGTTTTAAAGGGTATTCAATTCGCTTGACGGCACCAGAGCCATGGTTTGATTTTAAATAATATCGACCTGGGTTGATCTCTTCATTTGTTGGCAATACTGGTGAATTAGAATGCCAAACAATTTTGGGATAAGAGATGATAGAGGCAAGATGTGCCGGTATAAAACGTTCGGTTAATAGTTTATTGCCAGCTTCGGGTACTTTGAAGTAGCCGAAATACTTAGATTTAAACATTTTGTCGCTAAATGTTTTTGGATTCACTAAGTTTGGATATTTTCTATGAACTTGTCTAAATCGGTGTGCAGTTGAAATTAAGGTTTTTAAAAATGGCCAAGGTTTATAAAAATCGATACCTCGTAAATAGCCGACCTTAGGTTGTTGATTAAATGGTGAGTTTTTAGAAAATCTTAAGCATAATAGCTGCGTCAAAATAATTAACACAGTTGGCATTTTAAAAATGATGTCGACTAGCTTGGTCATTGATTAATCTTGATTGAAATCATCATTAGTGGAGCTGCTGTAATTCAAGTTTGCGTAATTGAGGTGCTTTTTGCGCAGTAATGCCGACCACACCTAATGTCATTAACCCACCAAAAATCACCGAAGGTACTAAGCCCATTAAGCGAGCCATGACGCCGGACTCAAAAGCGCCAAGCTCGTTTGAAGAGCCGATAAAAATACCGTTAATGGCAGACACTCTGCCACGCATTTCATCTGGTGTGGCTAGTTGCATAATGGTGCTACGCAGAATAACAGAAACACCGTCTAGTGCACCAGCTATGATTAAAATGCCAGCAGATAACCAAAAGTAAGTGCTTAATGCAAAGGCAATCATACAAATACCAAAGCCAGCAACTGCAGACAGCAACCATCGTCCAGCATGTAAATTAATCGGATTTTTAGTAAGCCATAGCCCCATTAAAATGGCACCAACAGCTGGCGCTGCGCGTAAAACACCCAAACCCTCAGGGCCCAATTGATAAACATCGTGTACAAAGGCTGGTAGTAAAGCAACAGCGCCGCCAAACAGCACGGCAAACATATCCAATAGTTGTGCACCTAATAATATTTGGTTGCCCCATACAAAACGTAAACCTTCAGCAATGCTCTTAAAAACAGGTCGACCAATCGGTGCTGAAGGTTCTGTTACGCGTAGCCTTGATAAGGCAATGATTGCACCTGTGCACAAAATAGTGGCCAAGCTATAAGCGGCAGTTTTGCTCACAAAACCGACTAATAAACCGCCAATTGCAGGGCCAACAATCAAACCGATTTGAAACATTGAACTACCAATGCTGGCACCGCGGGCAAACGTAGCGCGTGGTACGATAATGGCA
>JBFJJY010000121.1:0-5459 GCA_041612055.1 Methylophilaceae bacterium
GTTTTAAGTGAAGTACATTTGCCCCATTTGCAAACTCTTTAATGAAGTTGGGAAATCCTGAATGTTTCATGTATGCATATAGAAAAATTTTATCAATATTCTTAGGTACTAGTTTTACAGTATCAAGGGAGATTATGGCACCTTTTTCGCCAAAATTAGGCATTCTAGCGACCTGCCCAATGACTGCTCTATCTTGAGTCATATCTGTAACAGCCATAACCACATCTTTATGTTTAACTAGCTGTTCATTGCGATATTTACCTGAATAGAATTTCAGCCCATCAGAACGATACCCTCCACCCCGATGAAACGACTTTAAATTAACAAAAGGCATTTGGGTTTCATCTTCTGTAAGTTCTTCCCCTGCATAGGATTTGCCTTTAACTATACCAATAAACTCATCAGCTTTATCAAAGGCCCATCCACTTGGGACACCTTTAATAACTTTAAATTTCTCATGATCTGGAAAGTGCAAACGGACAAACCATTCACGGTAGAGCTCTTCAGCCATTTTTTCTAACAACTCTATCCGTTGTTGGTTAATTTCAATTAAATTATCATGGCAACTAAGTATTGCAGCGATTTTTCTTTGATTTTCCGGAGAGGAGTAGTTGGTTTTTAAAGAGTGAACCCAATTTCTATTTAGCCCTGGAACAGCGGCATCAGAGTTCATATTTTTCAACCCGATTTGGGATAAAAAGTAGTAGTAATATTTTAGCGAGAAATCCTTTTTAACTACATCAACATAATAAACTGTATCTATTGGAAAAAAGGGCTTGTTCGAATAATACAGAGTACCTACAGAACCTTTCCGACCGATAATTATTGATGGTTTTTTAATAAGCGGTTTATCGTGAAAGCCAGTTATGCCACTTGAGCCATAAACTGGGATTTGACCATCGACTCTCTGTCCTTCAGGCAATGATTTCCCATATTTAAAAAATCCAATATCAGCAATTGTTAGTTCTTCAATAGTCATTACTCACCTGCAATTAACTTTATATTAGCTTCAATGACTTTATTTAACTCTGATGCTGAGTTGTTTAATAAGAACAGATTTTCCTTCATATTAAGTAAGTCGGTTGTAAACTCCTCTTCCGTCTTGCCGTCATCTTCTATAACCACTCCCACATAACGGCCTGCATTAAGTGAGTAATCCTGTTCTTGTAATTCGCTAGAGGTTGCGAGTTTACATAGTCCTGTCACGTCTTCGTATATGGCTTTAGGGAATCGAGTTTGCAGCCAGTGTATATGCTGATAATAGCTTTCTGCACTTTTAACTTCATCATGAAGTGATTGTAATGAGTTTTTTAACGCGTTAGTTTTACGGTCTGTTGACGTGCGTTTGCCTGCTGCTAGGGCGATTTCGGCCAGTTTTTTCTCATGATGGCGAACAACTTTATCGAGTGATTTTAGTCCATGATGCAGCGCTTCAAAAAATGGGGTGAATGCCTCGCGCAGTTGTTGCTGAACATTGTTCTTTTTATCAATATTTTCCTCATCAGCATGTTGGCTTAGGTATTGTGAATAAGCTGCTTGCAAGCTGGTAAGGGCTGTCCATTGGTGCACTAATTCACCTACAGCTTTTTTGCCTTCAGTATCTTCTAGCACTTCTAGCAATTGCTCTGATACGCTTGTGACTTTGGTTTTATTTTCAATTAAGCTTTCCATGCCTGCAGCAAAATATTGGTCTATTAGTTGAACAAATTTATCACTACGACCTTTGTGTAGCTGACTAATCATCGCGATGTTTTGTACTTGTTCTTCAGTAAACTCACGATGCGCACGATCTACTTGTTTGAAAATATTACGGGCATCAATAAACAAAATGCGGTCATCTGTTTTGGCTTTATCGAAAAACCAGAGTGTCGCAGGCAGGGTTACTGTGTAAAACATATTGGATGGCAATGTAAGCATGCCGTAAATGAGGTTTTGCTCAATTAGGGTTTTGCGTATCTCTGCCTCAGAATGGCGAGCATCTGAAGCTGAGTTTGCCATGACTAATGCAGCGCGGCCTTGTGGTTTTAACGAGGTGGCAAATAGGTTAATCCATAGATAGTTGCCATTAGGGACGGTTTCTTTCCCCTCATCTTTCTTTTTACCTTTGGTTTTATTGCGTGGTATTCCATAAGTGTTAAAACGCTTGTCTTTTTCTACACTAGAAATACTTACGTCATCGACGTTAAAAGGTGGGTTGGCGAGCACGTAATCAAAACTACCAAAGCTATTATGTGGGTCATCGTAATAAGTATTGGCTTTTTTAACTTCACCACGTAGCCCGTTTACCGCTAAGTTCATTTTTGCTAAGTTGACGGTTTCTTGCGTTTTTTCTTGTCCGTAAACATATACTCCGCTATCTGCAGTGCTTGCTAACTCTTTACGGTGCTCATTTATAAAATAAGCTGACTGTACAAACATGCCACCAGAACCGCAAGCAGGGTCAAACACCTTGCCGCCATGTGGCTCTATAATTTCAACCATTAGACGCACAACTGAGCGCGGTGTGAAAAACTCGCCGCCTTTTTGACCTTCGCTACGCGCAAATTCTGAGAGAAAGTATTCGTAAATTTGGCCAAACAAATCGCCTGTAGTATCTGCTGGGATGTTAGCAAAATTCTTAAGCAGGTCATTAGGTATAGTTTTGGTTTTTTCATCGCGCGTTAAGCGGAAGTATTCATCCTTCGGTAAGACACCATCTAGTTCTGGCTTATATTCCTCAATCGCTTTCATCGCCTCTTTAATGGCTTTTGCGATGTCTTTTTCTTCAGGCATATTTAGCAGGTAGTCATACCGTGCGTGGTCTGGTAAGTAAAAGCCACATTTTTCAATGGCAATGTCTGACATGCTTTTCTCAGCGCGCGTGCCTTTTAGCTTTTGATATTCAGCCAGAATTTCTGTTTCGTGGCGACGGTAGTTATTGTCTGCAAATTTTAGGAAAATTAAACCTAAAACTGGTATTGAATATTCGCTGGCCTTTAGGTCGGAATTAGCACGAAGGTTATCTGCTGCGCTCCATAGGTCTTTTTCTAATTGTTTAAATTGTTCTTTATTCATATTGTTTCTTAGTATGTTTTGTACTTGTTATTATCGGTAGTAAGTAACTGCAGTAGTTTAGGGTGCACAAATAGTTTTTCTTTACCCACTGACACCTCTTGAAGCACTCCGATTTCGGCAAGCTGCTTCAGATATACTGAAGCAGTCTGTCGCTTGGCAATACCTGCATCGGTCAGGCTGCTGATGCGGCTGTAAGGTAGTTCAAATATCAGGCTTACAAGCTCGTAGGTATAGATTTTATTGGCGTGCTTAGAAACGTGTTCGCAAGTATGTTCAAATAAGGCTTTAATTGCTGCAATTTTTGCAGTTGTCCAAGTGGCTGTTTCTTCAACGCCTCGTAGTATGTATAAGATCCAAGCTTCCCATTCGTTTTTAGTGGTGACGTTAAGTAGCAGCTGATAATAGTTTTGTTTGTTTTGAATAATGTAGCGGCTTAAATACAAAATAGGTAGTGTAAGTAAATTCTCTTGTATCAAAAACAAACTATTCAGTACACGCCCTGTACGGCCATTGCCATCATTAAATGGGTGTATCGCCTCAAACTGATAGTGGCCTATCGCCATGCGAATAAGCGGGTCTAAATCTGTGGCGTTGTGCATGAATTGCTCCCAATTAGCGAGCATATCGCGTAGCAGCTTTTCGCCTTCTGGCGGGGTGTAGATTGTTTCACCTGTTTTGTCATTCATTAAAGCTGTACCAGGCGTCCGCCTTACGGCCATTTCAATACCTTTGATTTGCGTGCAGATTGTTTCTGCCACTCTAGTATTTAGTGGATGACGTGCAAGTTCTTGGTAACCTTGAAATAGTGCGCCTCTATAACGTAAGGCCTCTTTGGTGGCGGGGTCTGCATGCTCGTCGTTACGCAGATGCTGAAAAAGCCTATCTGTGGTGGTGACAATATTTTCAATTTCAGAGCTAGCGCGCGCTTCTAACAAAGGCAGAGTGTTAATTAAAACTGCTTGATTAGGAATAAGCTCAGCGGATTGCTTGAGCTCGGCAATTGCTGCGCGCGCAGTAATGCACTGCTTTAAAACAGACTTTGTTTCCACCTCTGCCTTAGGTGGCAAAGATGGAAGTTCGTTATATGGTTTATCTGGCTGCCAATTGCTCATGTTGATACTTTGATTTTTTTTCGACAATAAGAGCAGTGTATGTCGATACAATCGACACGTCAACAATTTGTGTCGATATTTTTAGTTTATATCGACATATCGCGCCTGGTGTGTCGATAGTCTTAACATAAATAATGCGACGTGATAAGAAAATGGCGTTTTCTTATCACGTCGAGCGAAATATGCATAGAATTTGCTATTTTCTATACATATAAAGTAGGGGCGTAAGCCCCTTGTTTTATATCCCTGCCGCATTAGTGCATGTATAGGTTTGGTTGTTGTATTCAAATTCCACCAAGTCGCCGCCTATTTCGCAATCTCTGGCAAACTTATCATAGTCAATGTAAAAGCGGATGTTCTCAGGCACTTCGTGCAGCCAGCACTCATCAAACAACTGTTCCGCTGCATCACGCAAGCTAGATTGTGCAATGCTTGGTTCATCTACCTTATCTAAAGCCTGGCTTAATGTATAGCCAGCAGCACCTAGTAAAAAATACAGGTTAATTTTCTCATGTTCGTCCAATGTTTCAATGTCATCAAACCATGCACTTAAATTGGCTTGGTTGATAGCGCATGCATTAAATAACGCTGCGTCATCACCATCAATAAAATCAATCTCAAATTCTTCAACTGGGTTGCTGTATCGGTCAGTTAGGTTGGTGGATTTTTCAGTAAATTCATCAGAATCATTAAAATAAAAGCCTACTGCGTCAATATTGTATGGGTTGGCATAAAGTGTAGTCATGGTTCAATCTCCTCAAAGAAAAGCGGTTGCAGTTAAAAATCTGCTCTTTGCTCGTCTTCCCCATGGGGAACGGAAAGGGGTATTGCTTTTGGGTGCAATTATTTAGAGCAGGCTGATTTGCCTACTCCTGATGTTTATTTCGTTTACTGCTCCCCGCTCACTAGGACTGGCGGGGCTGAAAACGAAAATCAGGGGTATGGTTGCCTGCTAATTGTTTGAGGTTTGGCTTTTAGTGCTGGTGATATTTGCAGCAGGAATGACAACGGGGTTGGTTGGCGTGATGGTGCGCGGCAGTACTTCAATTATTTATAAGATATGCGCATGAATGTCTGATTAAAACTTTGTTGGAGTTATAATCAGACATGAAAATAACCACATGAATTTAGTGCATTGATGAAGAAACAACAAAACCTATGACAAAAGTTCACGTAATAGCTAAACGCGACTTTCTAGAGTCACTAACAAACGCTAAGCCCTTAGATGGACTGGCTGAGATTATCTGGAATGGGTTTGACTCCCAGGCTGAGCACGTTCAAGTATTTTTCGAA
>JBFJJY010000122.1:0-5458 GCA_041612055.1 Methylophilaceae bacterium
CGTAGATATTGATCGAGAAAATAAACAGTATCAGATTAACAATAAAAAACAGTTGCTTCATACATTTCACTCCAGTGCTGGTCATCGTTGTTACAAACCACCAGCACGTATCATTTAGTTTAATAAGTCCAAGTTATACCCATATAGGCTGTTCTGCCATCACCAGGTAAAAATGTCGCGCTATCAGCACCATTTAAGTTTCTGGAAATGCCCGTTGAAGCGGCATATTTTTGATTAGCTAAATTACGCCCTTCCAAGAACCATGACCAATGTTCATTGACCTTCTGACCTGCTTTTAAACCCCACAGGAAGTAATGATCGGCATAGAGTGTTTCTGCAAAATCAACATTGTACCGTTGTGGTGACCATTCAATTGTTGGTCCAAAGTAAAATCCAGTCAATAGATGGTTGCCGCGATAAAGCAACTCTGAGCGCAATAATTGCCTCTGAATACCTGGCAAGCGGTTATTACCAAATGTTGCATCGCCATCTAGTTTAAAGTCATTAACTAAGTAGCTACTTCTTGACTCTAAATTTAATGGTAAGCGCGCTGTTAAACCAAGTTCTAATCCGCGATGGATTGTCTTATCTGCATTAGTAGTCAGAGTTGCAAATGGTGAGCCATTAATGCCTACTTGTAATAATTCATTATCTAACCGCGCCTCATAGATAGCGACGTCCCAGTCGACAAACTCACTATTTCCACGTGTGCCAATTTCAAAAGTGGTTCCTCTTTGCGCTTTCAATGCATCTGAAACCGTCAAATTCAACTCACCAAAACTGGGTGGTTCAAAACTGCGTGACACATTTGCAAAAAGCTGCACTTGTGGTTGAAGCTGATATAAAACACCTAATTTTGGACTGTACCCTGAATAACGTGCGTCATAACTTTGATCACCTGTTGCAAGACGAATAAACTCATCATCTGACTTACGTCTTGCATTGGTGTACTGCAAACCAGCGATGAGCGTAAAGTCATTGGTTAAACTTAATCTGTCCTCAACGAATAATTCATGATTATTTGCTATCTGACTTTGCTGATTGATTAAAGGACCCCGACGTGCATTAAAGTTACGGAAGTTTTTATAATTAACTTCTCCATAAGTTGGTAGATAACCAACAGTAACTTCATTGGCCAGTCCATATAAATGGCCTTGGTGTATATATTTCGCAGATAGGCCATAATCATCACTTTCTTGGTCAATCACACCGATTGAATCATTGCCAAAAACAAACAAATCAATAATGGGATGGAATAAGCTTTTTTTAGAGTAAAAGGCGCCAAGTTCTAATTTGCTAGAATCAAATAGAAATGTGGTTTTATTCGCTATCCGCGTCAGATTAATATCACGCTCACTAATGCCTTGACCAGCTAAAGCACCTGTTGTCACTGTAGCTTGTCTCGGATTATCCTTAAGCTGTTGTTTGGTTAAACTACTCGAAAGCTGTGAGTCTGTATTGATGTAACCAAAGTAAAAGCGCGTCTCAATATCATCATTAATTTTATAACCAACATTACCCGTTAAACGGTCTGCACTTTGCTGCGCATTATCCCTAAAACTATCACTATGGTATTTACTCGCTGTCACAAAATAATCTACATCATCAACCACACCACCAGCAGATACACCTAAACGATAGTACCCATAACTGCCTCCCTCAGTTCGTACTTCAAACATTGGCGCAGTGTAGCCTGTTCTTGAAATAAAATTAACGCTACCGCCAAGATTGCTTGAGCCATATTGCAACGCGTTTGCACCACGATGGACCGCGATATAATCAGTCGCCATTGGGTCAATTGAAGGAAAATCAAAACTCCCATCAGCCAAATTAACTGGAATACCATCCTGCATTAACTTAATACCGCGACCATGAAACGTACGTTGTATACCAGAACCACGGATGGATAATCTTGTTTCTTCTGCACCAAAGCGTGACTGGGCCAATACACCCGTCGCTAAACCAAGCGTATCTGTAAAGTTAGATGTTCTGCCTTCACGCACTTGCTCCATATCAACAACCGTTACGCCACCAGCTGTTTTATTAATCTCTTTACGCGCTGTGTAGATATCTGGCTGCGTGGTTGAGCCTTCAATTCGCTGACCTTTCACATCAATTGCATCTAGTGCAATATGATCTGCAAAAGCACTTGTACTCATCTGTGCAAACGCCGCAACCATGATTAGTTGCCAAGATTTTAATTTCATTGCTGATCCTTCCCGTTTATTTTTCTAATTATTTTTATTTATGTTGCTTGTAGATGTGATTGACTATCTGGCACATATTGAATCAACTCATGGAGTTCACATTCAAAATACGCACACAGCTTGTCTAAGTGGTCAGTCACCGTGCTGTAGCCTTGGTTATTAATCATGCGAGAAAGCGTCATACGGCTAATGCCTGTTGATTTTGCTAGTTCAGAAAGGGTTATTTTGCGACCCCAAGCTAACCGCTTGGCTTTCATGACTTCTTTAATTTGGATATAAATCATTTGTTATTCACCTTAAAAAACTGTTTCGTAGGCATCATCATGCATACGAATAAAATGTTAGTTTGCTCAATGGCAACTAACTCAAAAAATATTCAGTTTTTTAAAGTACTGGAGGTGCCTGTGCAGGCGGGGGAAGGACAGAAAAACGAGGTAAATAAGGTTGTGCAGCAATAGCAAGATACTCTTCTTGCATCGCCAATAGGTTAATAATCGGCAATGATGGAGGCTCAATGCCTACGCTGGTATTGGGATTGGTACAGAATGGACAATGGTTTAAGTGAAGTACAACACTGGCTGGAGACTGACTGCCTTTCTCATCCACACTTAAATTAGTCGAAATCTGCTGACCTTTTGAAGTAACCACTTGAATAGTGATGGTTTCACCACTACTGGTACAGACTTCCTGCGCGAAACTATTAATACCCTGCTGAGCAGCCAGCGCATGCGAAACGCTAGGCGCAAGCGATGCAAATACAATCGCAAATAATGCGATTTTGCTTATGCCTCTCAATATCTTTTGCGTCAGTATCATATTGTCGTTGCTTTGTTATATTTTATGCTTTATTAAATTTTATGCTGGGCGTAATTGTACTCTAAGTGAATAAATTATATGCAATAAATCACTTAGAGTACAACCTTATAACGTCATATTAATAAAATAAAGTTAAACCAATATTAACAGATCGACCCATACCAGGCACCTGGACACCTTGCACGACTCCAGTCCCCATAGTTGCGCCTTGACCTAAATAAGCGCCACCTAAAGGATCCGCGTAAGCTTTGTCGAAAAGGTTTTCTAACCCTAAGTCAAGTCGTGCTTGCTTCCAATCATAGCTCGTATAAAAATTTACTAAGCTATAGCCACTTGTTTTCACTTCATTACGAATGGCTTGCACACGATCTTTAGCAGCGACCATTTGCACTTCTAAATGGTTTTTCCAAGCACCTAATTGGTGCTGCAAACCAAGCTTTGCATTAAGCGGCATGATGTTATATAAATCATCATTGGTCTTGGTGTTTTTGCCTCGGACATAGCTCAACAAGCCTGTTGCAGTAAGACGACCTAATGCATTACCTTCTGTTAACAATTGCTTAGCGCTTAAATCCAAGCCATATAAGCGTGCAGATTGGTTGTCTAAACTTAAGTTTGCAAAGCCATCCACTCTTGGCATGCATGCTTTACCGACAGCAGCGCAACTCACTGCATCAATATAATCATGCACATAAGTAAAGTATGGCGTTGCTTTAATTTGCCAGTCTTGATTAGCTACGTCATTCCATTTTGCTGTCATGCTTACGGTGTGCGCAGTTTCTGGATCTAAGTTAAGATTACCTACATAACCATTGCCATCACCAAACCAATTATTCATGTTCATGACCATTGTGTTGGTATTAGACCAAGCAAACCGCTCATACACATTCGGTGAGCGTGTTTTCATGGCATAGCCCGCTTCGTAACTTTGGCTTTTACTTGGGGTAAAGCGCGTCATCAGTGTCATATCAATATTGTGATCTGTCTCGCTCTTATCGTTCGCATTAAATGCATTGGCAGCTGCGCCATAGCCTGCCATGCCAACTAACCCATTGTTATATCCTTGTACATTATCGGCATCCATTTTAACAGTGCTGCTCCGCAAGCCAGCAAGCGTCATCCATTGTGGACTCCACTTTGATTCCAATTCAGCAAATACATCATACCGATCACGCTGACCATTATTAATATTCTGAAATGTATTGGGTGACATCATCATGCCTGTACCTGATGGACGCCAATAATCATCTAAACGATAACGCTGATATTCTGCACCAACATGTAACAAATCACGCTCAGATATCTCCATACTAGCTTTTACTTTTAAACCAGTCGTTCTACCTAACGTATCCATTGGCATACCTGGAGCCGTGCCATAAAAAAACTGTTTGTCATCCCCAAACTGCATACTATGTCGAACACGCTCATGATAAGCCTGCGCTGTTAACGCTCCCCAATCGTAACGACCTTCATAGGTAAGGTTATATTGTTGCGCACGATTGCCTGTCATATCCATCCGCTGGTTTGCAAAGCCTTGTTCAGGGATATTTTGTAAACCGAGTTTAAATTCAAACAAATGATTATCACGGTGTGCACCAAAGGCTAATGCATGGTTAATCGCACGGTAATAACTAGAGCCAACTTCATCGCCATCTAACCAACCTCTGCCAACAGCAGCAGGCCCTGAGGCTTTAAAATTGCCGCCCGCATGATAATTATTCGCCTCAACAGTTGAGCCTGTGTAGCGCATATAAGCTTCTTGATTCGCCACACTGGCAGACGCGTTCACACCTCTTGCATTGTTGTTACTTTTATAAAAAGTATTTAATGATGCTCGTGTTAATAATTTATCTGCAGTTGCAGCAAACTCTGGTTTTTCAGAATTAACCTGAATAACACCGGCAATACTATCGCCACCAAGACTAACAGGAGAAATGCCGTGATAAATGTGCGTTTCAGCCACATTAGCAGGCGATAGATAAGAAAGCGGCGGATTCATATGATTGGCACAGCTTGAAATGAGCTGCATGCCGTCGACTTGCACATTCACTTTATCATCAGCTAATCCATGCAGGACAGGCAAACTAGAAACACCGCCAGCACGGTAGAAGCTCACACCAGCTTCATCGCTTAATAGTCTAGCCGTGTCTCCAGCCACGCTTAGTTTGTTCTGATAAAAAGATGGTTTTGCTTCTGATACCACATCAATTTCATGTATATCTATATGATCTGCATAAGCAGCATTTGGTAACCAACTGCTACAAACAAAGGCAACTTCAGCCCATAGTAAGGCTTGTATTTTTTTTAATTTCACAATGTTACTCCCAATGATAATCTCTATGATTTGCAAGCGCGTTATGGAAGTGCGTCGTATATCGGCAGCAATAAAACATCACTTATGTAGCGCAATGTATTGCTAAGCCGACAACCAGCAC
>JBFJJY010000123.1:0-5451 GCA_041612055.1 Methylophilaceae bacterium
ACGCGTACCAAAACTATCGCACTTTTTCACGCTGACACAGCATGATCAAAATCAGAAAATGGCAACCCCTATTTTTGCGCCATTTTCTGTTAAAAATACATTCGGCGAACACTTGCAAAATTTAGGCTTAACGCAGCTACGCATTGCCGAAACAGAAAAATATCCGCATGTCACTTTCTTTTTTAATGGCGGTGATGAGTCAATATTTGATGGCGAAGATAGAATTTTAGTACCTTCACCAAAGGTAGCAACTTATGACTTAAAGCCAGAAATGAGTGCTTTCGAAATGACGGACAAACTGATAGAAGCGATTCAGGCTCAAAAATATGATGCCATTATTTGCAACTATGCCAATTGCGATATGGTGGGTCATACAGGTTTTCTAGATGCTGCGATTAAAGCGGTTGAAACCTTAGATCAATGTATCGGCCGTGTGGTTGAAGCCATGCAAGCGATTGGCGGCGAGGTGATTATCACCGCCGATCATGGCAATGCCGAACTGATGCGCGATTATCAAAACAATCAACCGCATACGCAACATACCACCAATTTGGTTCCCATGATTTATGTCGGCCGTCGCGCAACATTGGCAAACGATGGTGCATTATCGGATCTCGCGCCAACGCTACTGAACATGATGGGCGTTGAACAACCGAGTGAAATGACTGGTAAAAATCTTATTACTTTTTCTGCTGATGTTTAATGCTTTATTAACGCGTACACTGATAGCACCAATGTTTGCTTGGCTAGTCCCCCTGTGCTTACTCCTAGCAGCACACGCTAGCTTTGCTGATGACAACATTGGTGCCGCAAAAAAAGATATTAGCGGCATCCAAAAGCAAATCAACTCGATTGAGCAAAAGCTCAATAAAACAAAAAAAGAACAACATGATGTAACTGATGCATTAAAACAATCAGAAACAGCGATTAGCCTTGCCAATAAAGCATTACATCAAATTAAAGAAGAGCAAAAGCAAAACGAAGTTAAGCTCAATCAGCTCAAAAAACAATCTCTCACCATTAGCGAAAAACTGGCGCAACAACAAAAGCAACTAAGCAAATTACTCTATCAACGCTATACCGCTGGCAATCAAAGTTACACACAGCTGATTTTACAAAGTAAAAATCCAAGCAAAATATCACGTGATCTAAAATATCAGTCTTATATCGCTAAAGCACACACCAAGCTGATTAATGATATGCAAAACAGTCTGAATGATATTAAACAGCTTGATAAAAAAACGACAGCAGCGCTACAACAAGTGGCAGAACTCAAAGCAAAACAAGAGAGTGAACGAGCCGTACTCGAAAAACAAAAGTCTGAAAAGGCACTAGTATTAAAAGCGTTGTCGAAAGAAATTTCGGCACAACAAGGACAAATCAGCAAACTAAAACGAGATGAAAAACGTCTTTCTCAACTTGTGGCTAAATTAACAGCGCGCTCCAAAGTCACTCGCCCCAAAATAGATCGTCCAAAAAAAGAGGAAACCACCACTATTATCGCGAATAACCAAGAAACACCTGATAATCGTTACAGTGGAAAACAATTCTCACAGCTTAAAGGAAAGCTTAAACTACCCGTCAAGGGTGAAGTTACCAATCGTTTTGGTCGAGCGCGCCAAGATGGTGGGCTGTCATGGAAAGGTTTATTTATACGCGCCGAAGAAGGTGCCCCTGTAAAATCTGTAGCTAGTGGTCGCGTTGTATTTGCCGAGTGGATGCGTGGTTTCGGCAACTTAATCATTGTAGATCACGGAAGTGGCTACATGAGTTTATACGGAAATAATCAAACAATACTGAAGAGCGTGGGCGAAGATATTGAAGCTGGGGACACCATAGCCGCAGTTGGTAACACTGGTGGAAATAATAGTCATGGTTTGTATTACGAGTTACGTCAAAAAAGCATTCCTTTCGATCCATTAACATGGAGCTCTTTGCGTTAATACAAAGCGTATGCTTTTTTAAGGTTCAAAAAAAACGCACTAAATAGTGCGTTTTTTATGATATTTTAGTTTTCTAAACTAATATTATCTTGTTTCGCCAGGAACACGTTCTTCATCTGTAGGAACATAGCCACCTGGTTCATCTGAAGCTGCTTCTTCAGCTGGTGCTTCTTCTGTTGCCATTTCTTCAGCTGGTGCCGCTTCTTCTGTTGTCATTTCTTCTACTGGTGCTTCAGCTTCTTTTTCTGCACATGCTGCTAGTAAGAAACCAGCTAGTAAAGCAGGAACCAATAATTTATATGTTACTTTCATTCATCTTCTCCCAAGAACTTTTTAAAAAAAACCCAGACTTCGCCTACGACAATACCAAAACTAAAGTCACTTGACAACGTCCAGTAAAGCAATTTTACAAAAATTGCATAAAAGACTATAGCATTTGTTGGAAATTTGCAGCAATCAGACTTCCTTTTGCATAAGCATCTATTTCATATCGACTTTTCCGGTAGCCTAATCGACATGACCAACAATAGGTCAACCAAGTCATGCCATGTAAAAACTGAGAAACATGCATGAGTTCGTGACCCAATAATTCTATACCAGATTTTGTATTTGGGCGATAAGCACCCTGCCTAAAGTAGATACGATGTTGCAAAACCACAGCGCACATCTTTTTGTGTAGCCAAAATGGTACTCGCCCTTCAATGATCCGTGCTTTTTCTATGACAATTTCTGCAAAGTAAGGCTTAAAGATGTGCTTTTCTGCTGCTGTCAATGCACGCTCTTGTGAGGCCATTTATTAATCACCAATTACATGCATGAGAATACGACGTGTCGCTGGCATATGCCTATGCTCAAATAAAAATATGCCTTGCCATTGCCCCAATGCAAGTTTGCCGTCAACGATTGGAATAGATAGGTTTGTTTGCGTTAAGGCTGTACGCACATGCGCTGGCATATCATCAGGGCCTTCAACAGTATGAATAAAAAGCGAATCGCCATCTGGCACTAGTCGATTAAAAAAGGCTTCCATATCAACCAACACATCGCTATCGTAATTTTCATTAATCAATAAACTTGCCGAAGTGTGTTGAATATAGAGCGTTAATAAGCCTGTCGTTAATGCCTGCTGCTTCACCCAGCTCAACACTTGCGGGGTAATATCATAAAGCCGACGACCTTGCGCTTTAACCTGAATAGTTTCTGTGAATTGCTGCATGACTGATGATTTTTCTCTATATTAACGATGCTAAAAAAGATTACCAGCCATAACCCAAACCCCAACCAAAGCGTGGGCCAGGCCAATGTCTCAAGCGATATCCATAAGATGGTCCAAACCAAAATGGGTCGTAAAACTGGCGCATTTGCATCAGCCGCTGATCATTTAACCTTCTCAATGCTTCGGCTTTTTCTCGCTCTACTTTATTAATTTCATCCGCAATATAGTTTTGTTTTGCTCGCTCATTACTCTGTTGAATATAGTTAAGCACTTCTGCATCAACACCTTGCTGATGTAACTCAAGTATTTTAGTCGCCGTTAAATCATAACGTGAATCGCTTGCTTTAATGCTGGCAATAATCTCAGCAGATGTTTTACCTTGTTTCGAATCCGCTACGATTTGCTCTAAGGAATAAGTGGCAACGGCGGCTGGTACTAGCTTTTCCAGAGCTTCTGGCGTAATACGTTTTATCTCTGGTTGCGATGGTCCATTTGTTGTTGCACAAGCGGTTAGTAAAAGCATCGTTGCCAATATGATTAATGCATTGATTTTCATTGCCACCTCGACTTTCTAACAACAGGAGACGCTTGAGTAATTCCCTCGTCATAACCATGTCGTTTTAATTGATATAAGCTTAATACTTTTGCCACATAAGCTTTTGTTTCTTTGTATGGCGGTATGCCTTGATGCTTATCAACCGCGCGCTCTCCTGCGTTGTAAGCCGCAACGGCTAACATCACGTCACCTCTAAAATAAGATAATAACCAACGTAAATAAGCCACGCCGCCTTTAATATTTTGCGTCGCGTTATACGCATTTTTGACATTAAACCGTTCTGCCGTTGCAGGAATTAACTGCATCAAACCTTGCGCATCTTTATTAGACATCGCAGAAACAGTAAAGTCTGATTCAGCCGTAATAATAGATAAGACCAAATTTCGATCCACATGATACCAATCAGCAACAGTATCGACCAGATTGACAACCCATCGTTTATTTTTGGGTAAGCTATTCACATAACGATCAATTTCTGGCGTGCCGTCATAATCTCCATAATAAAGATCCGGCGCGCGTTTAGGCGACACATCCGCAAGCACACAAGGCGGCGTATCTAGCGCTTCAATTTGTATCGTTTCTAGCATTTTTTGCGCTTCAAAATGGCCTTTTATTGCAGCAAGTCCAAATAGATTAGCCGCATAATTTTGACTTTTTTCGACGCCGTTACCAAAAGCATACAACATACCCAAACGATACATCGCCTCAGTACTGCCATATCGTGAAGCCTCGCAGTATAAGTTCGCCGCTTTCCACGTCGACTCTATATCGTACGCATTACTATCAAGCACGCTTGCCTCAAGCAATAGTTCACGTATCACCACTGGCTCATGATCAAATGTTTCATTTTGCGCGCTGTTTAATGCATAAACAGGCGCGCTTAACATCATCAATAAAACATAAATCATCCGCGCCAACCAATTTGTCATATCACTTCGTTATCCTGAGTACTTACGTTTTCCTAAATACCATTTTGCCCGCTTTAATATCAACAGTAATGGCATCTTTGGCAACAAAATGACCTGCCAAAATTTCACGCGCCAGTGGGTTTTCAATTTCACTTTGTATCGCACGTTTTAACGGTCTTGCACCATAAACAGGATCAAAACCAGCATTGGCTATTTCTGTAATCGCCGCATCGGTCATGTTCAAGGTCATATCCATCGCGTTCAATCGCTTCGCTAAATATTGCAGTTGAATATTCGCAATCTCTCGTACATTGTCCTCGCCTAAAGCATGGAACACAACCACTTCATCAATTCGGTTAACAAACTCTGGTCTAAAGTGCGTTTTCACTTCACCCATCACGGCCAATTTCACCACTTGATAATCTTGATCGCTCATGCTCTGTATCATCTGACTACCAAGGTTGCTGGTCATAATAATCACGGTATTTTTAAAATCGACTGTGCGACCTTGTCCATCGGTTAAGCGTCCATCATCTAATACTTGCAGTAACACATTAAATACATCTGGATGTGCTTTTTCCACTTCATCCAATAAAATGACGGAGTAAGGTTTACGACGCACCGCTTCGGTTAAGGTTCCACCTTCTTCATACCCAACATAGCCTGGCGGGGCACCTATCATCCGCGCAACAGAGTGTTTTTCCATAAATTCACTCATGTCGATACGGATTAAATGATCTTCCGAATCAAACAAGAAGTTCGCTAATGATTTACACAGCTCTGTTTTACCAACACCCGTCGGACCTAAAAATAAAAAGCTACCATAAG
>JBFJJY010000124.1:0-5371 GCA_041612055.1 Methylophilaceae bacterium
AAATCGGTTAGATTATTATAGGTTGCTTCAGTTGGATTTAGCTTAATAGCTTGTTTAAACATACTAGCTGCTACTTGCAAATCTACCTGATCATAAGCGCTGTTACCCAGACCAATCAACACACTAAGTTATCTGGGCATCGATTAACTGTCGTCTGAAAAGTCACCCTGTTTGCTGAAGCAGTCGCATTTTTTGATATGCTATCAGTACTTTTATAATGTCGTCTGGTGAAGTACTTGTAGGCATTTGCCCTGGCGATAATACAGTAAATGCTCAATACCCTCTCCGCATCCAATTGTATTGAAAGATACTTAAGGTCATTTCAAACTATTTGTGAAGTATCCAATCGAAGCCAGATTAGCTCTTGATTGAAGTCATATCCAACAACCACCAATAAAGCCACCAGCTGGCGCTATTTCAAGTTATAAAGCCAAAGAACTTGCCTCATCATCAGTTAATTGTGCAGAAGTAATCATCAAGGCACAAAAGTTGAGAATTAATCTAAGATGATGCACCTTCATGAAGCATGATTAAACATCTACTTTATAATTTCCAGCAATTTCTCTTTGTATTCTGTTGCTGAGATTTTAGGCTTAAATTTTGCTTTATTGTAATCCTAATCTAACCCGGTTAATACTAAATAATAGAAAGAGTCGGATGGAAAAAGTAAACGCAAGCCAAATTGATAATTTTTTACCTCATATGCGCGATGTGATTCGATGCGAGCATTCATTACATGAACTTAATTTGATGTGGCGCATTATTGAGTCGTCTGCCAAGATGAATTGCCCTGAAGAAGCGCAAAACTTACTGCCTAGTATGGCAAAAACGCGTGAGGGGTTTGATGCGCTTGAGAAAGAATTAGTATTAAGTTTAGTGAATGAAAAAGTCATCACTGCATTAAACGAAACAGCCACCAAAGCACAATATCTGATAGACATTCTAGTTCGGAATCTTTACGAGCGTACTGCTGATGTCGGATTCTTAGCGACGGATAAAGAGCTATGTGCATTTGTGGCTAATCCGTCTGAAGACAAAGAAGCCGTTTGTGACCGTTTGCTAGCGTATAGAAGAAAATACACGGTCTATGACGAAATCATTCTGTTGGACACACATGGAAACGTGCTAGCTCAAATTGATGATACCTCTAGTATTGAAGGCAGTTTAGATCCGCTCATTAAAGAGTCATTATTAACTGCGGAATATGTGGAAACTTATCGTTTTACCGACCTACGTCCCAATAATAAACAGTCACTCATTTACTCAAAACGCATGCTAGATAGCGACACGGGCGCAGTGATTGGGGTGCTGTGTTTGTGTTTCAATCTCAGACAAGAAATGGATAGTATTTTTAAATCTCATGGCGACATCACGGGTCGGTCAATTATGCTGCTGCTTGATGATGAAAATTATGTGATTGAATCGAGTGATACAAACTGGGTTAGCATCGGTACAAAGATGCCAGTGAACCATGCATCGCAATCTAATTTATATATCTATGGTGGCCGTGAATACTTGGTGAGCACTTTGTCATCTGAAGGCTATCAAGGTTATTTGGGACCACTTGGCTGGAAAGGCCAAGTGATGATGCCAATTGATATTGCATTTACTGGTAAACAGACCGACGCCTTAACTTCGTTAGATAATAGCGTCTCTAAAGGCCTGCTTTCTCATGCTCAATCATTCTGCCCTCCATTATTTAAAGTGATGGATGCCGCGGCCACCATTCGCAGAGTGGTCTGGAACGGTCAGGTCATGACGGCAGGACATGGTGGAACATTATTAAAACTAAAAACCATCTTGGATCAAATAAGTGAGACGGGTACTCGCAGCAACGATTTATTTACCCATTCGATTAATGATCTTTATGAAACTGTGCTCGCTTCGAATTTACAAAATGCACAGTTTATTTCGAATTTATTGGTGGATCTGCTCGATAGAAACTTATACGAGCGTGCCAACGATTGTCGCTGGTGGGCGCTGACCAGCGAACTTAAAACAGCGCTTGCATCTGAAACAGTCGATGTGAGTACCGCATCAACAATAACAGAGATTCTCAAATACATTAACAAGCTATACACGGTGTACACGCGTATTTTTGTTTATGATCGTCATGGCGTCATCATTGCCAGCACGAACGCCTCCCAAAATGGTGAAAGCATTATTGGCAAACAGATTGATAATGCCACCTTGGCACAAGTGATGCAATTAAGAACAGAGCAACAATATATTGTGTCGCCATTTAGGTCAGATTCATTATATGAAAATGCGCCTACCTACATTTACCATGCTGCTATTCGGTCAAATGATAGCAATGCGGTGGTTGGTGGTATTGGCATTGTTTTCGATGCAACACCTGAGTTCTCTGCCATGTTAAAAGACGGCATACCGAATAAACCATCTTTTAAAGCTTTTTTCATTAATCGACAAGGCCTCATTATTTCCAGCACCGATCCAACGCGTCCAGTTGGTTCAACTTTGGATATTAGTAAAGATTTACTGGCTTTACCCAATGGCGCAAACGCCTCAAGCGTTGTGATTCACGACCAGCACTATGCCATTCTTGGCTGCAGCGTTTCTAACGGCTATCGTGAATTTAAAGTCACGGACGGCTATCATGATGATGTGATTGCAGTTGTGTATGATTTATTTGGTGAAGTCCAAGAGCATTTTAGTAGCCGAGATGATGCAACAACCATCATTAGCGCACATTCAATAAAAGCAAATGATCCAGAGTTTGCCACTTTTTTTATTGATGATGAGCTATTTGCAATTGATGCTGCAAATGTAATGGAAGCCGTATCTGCGACTCAAATATCGCCAGTCACGCTAGGCGCTAGCACTGAAAGAGTTGGCATCATTGAAATGCCGCATGAAAGCAAAAAGAAAGGTTATGCCTGGGTATTTGATTTAGCCTACTTACTAACTGGTGAACCACTCACTATTGACAGCACCAGCCAAGTCATCATCGTGAAATGTCATGATCACAAAATCGGCTTACTCGTTAGCGCACTACATTCTGTCGCACAATTCAGCGAAAGTGACCTGACTAACACACCACTGAAAACCATGAAAAAACAATCGCTCATCAAACAAATTATTAAAGCGAATAATGGTGATTTATTAATTCAAGCAATTGATACCGATTATTTATTGGAAACACTAAGTAACCCATTCGCGCCTGTTGAGTTAGGTAAACTAACAAGCGAAACTGCATAACTACCTAGTAATAACAAGCGTCCTTTTCGTTTGTTATTACTAGCCATCCAAGCTAAACGCCACTGGCACAGACAGTGTCAACACTTGCCCTCTTAACTTTGGTGGTAAAGATAATGTACTTAGACTCTTTTCCACCATTTTCACGGCTTGATCATCCAGTGATTGCTGGCCTGTGCTTTGTTCTATCGTGATGCTGAGAATCTTACCATCTTGATTAAACATCACACGTACACTCCCAGCGCCTTCTAAGTTACGTCTAATCGCAATCGCAGGATATTGTTTATTACGTTCACATAAGCGCTGCAAGTCTCGTCCATAAGCATCAAGCAAACCACTGTCTTGGTTAGCACGCGATGGGTTAGGGTTATTAATCGACGTCTCAATGGGCTTGCTGTTTGTAGTGGTAGCGAGCGCAGATTGCGCTTTGGTTGCTTGTGTATTGTCTTGTGGGCTTGGTTGTGAATTGGTTTTGGGTGTTTCTGTTGTTACTTGATCTACTGACTGTTCTGTGGGTTGTTTTATTGGTTGCTCTATTGGTTCAGCTGTTTGCTCTAATGCAAAGTCTTTAGGTGCGGCAATCTCGGTTGATTGCAGTAGTGGTTTATCAACAGCAGGCTTGTTGGTTGCTTTTGGTTTAATGGGTTCAATGGGGGGTGCTGCTTTAGGTGGAATCTCTGGTAATGGTGGTTCGAAAGCTGGGATTGTTGTTGATGCTGGATTGGCTAAGACTTTAAAGCTAGCTGTGATGCTTTGCATGCCTGCTGGTTGCAAATTGATTTGATTAAGCCAAGGTAAGCCATGCATGATCAGAATATGCATGGTAATAGAGAAGATAAGCGCGACTAGCCAATAGCGTGAACCAAATAAGCTATTGCTAAGCGTGGGGGCTGTGTATTCTCGATTCAAATAAGGTCTCGCATACATGGGGGCTGTTAGGTGCATGGTGATAGTAATGACGGTATAGGCATTCGCTTATTATTCATCAAGACTCGTCTCAGGCAACATGACAAAGGTGAACTTATCCACCCCTGCCCGTTGGATGTGTGACATCACTTGCGCCACTTCTTTATAAGGCACCGTTTCATCGGCCATGATTTCCACTTGCAAGTCACCTGCGCTATTGCGTTGTTTTAATGTGGCTTCTAGTGTCTCTTTGTTAATCGGTATTTGGTCTAAGCTGATTTGCCCAGTGGCATCAATACTCAGTTTGGCATCGTGAGCAACATCAAGACTGTCCGTAGGCGCGACTTTGGGTAAGTTAACCGAGACTGCATTCATCATGAGCGGTGCAGTAATGATAAAAACAGTCAGCAGTACCAGCATCACATCCACCAAGGGTGTAACGTTAATCTCGCTCATCATGCCGCCGTTATCATTACTGTTGTTCATATCGAATGCTCCTTGGGTGTTTCTTTTTATTGTTTTTTATTCTTCTTATTGTTATTGCTTATGGTTATTGAATATTTAAATTTGATAGTTCGCGCGCTTGGCCACCGTCTGCAAACGTTCTGAGAAGTGGCTCATGTCGGCTGATGTCAGTCTAATCCGATTCAGTAGATAGTTATAAGCCATCACAGCAGGTATCGCTGCTGCAATCCCCATGGCAGTGGCAATCAATGCCTCTCCTATTGGGCCAGCCACTACATCTAAGCCAGCAGAGCCAGTGGCTGAAATGCCTTGTAAGGCATGCATAATGCCCCACACCGTACCAAACAATCCAATGAAAGGGGCAGTTGAACCAACGGTGGCCAAGACAGGCAAGCCGCTTTCTAGTTTGGTATGCAGTTCATGTTGTGCTTGTTTGAGTGCTTGTTGCAGGAGTTCTGCATAAATGCTCAGCTCAATCGCCTTATCATTGTTCCAGTGTCTAAGCTGGTAGAACATGGTATGCGTTAAGTAGCTAAGCGAGCCTTGGCTAATTTGCTCTGTATCAGGGATGGGTAACTGCGTAATACGACTTAGATTGTTAACTTGTGCTAAGTAGTGTTTGTTACGTCGTTTAAGACGATTAAACACATATAGCTTATACAGCAAAATAGCCCAAGTAACTGCAGACAAGGCTGCAAGGAGGTATAAAACAAGGTCAACGATGTCGAATAGATTATCCATGGTTTGTGCGTATGCCAATCAATAAGTATGTGAGAATAAGAAG
>JBFJJY010000125.1:0-5365 GCA_041612055.1 Methylophilaceae bacterium
AACCAATTGCCATTGACCTTCTTAAACACAAGTGTTTTGAACGTATGAATTGGACCGCCATCTGCTTTGTAATATTGCTTAAAGCTTGCCTTAGCATTGTTCTCGTCAATAACAATCACCTTGCGGTTGCTCAATTCTAAGTTGATTTTAGATGGACTCGTTACACGCGTACGGCGTAAATTTTTCCAAGCGCTCAAACTTTGACCTTTAGCAGGGGCAAAGTCATCAGCATAGCTAGCAAGGTAGTTGTCAATGTTTTGACTAGACCATGCCGCTGCCCAATCATCAACAGCAGAGTTAACGCTACTTTCTACATTCGCAGTCAGTTCAATAACTGGTTCAACTGGTTTTTTGAGTGGCGGAATGGCTTTCGGCGTTGGCGTTGCTGCAGTTGGCTCAGCCTTGCGAATTGGGCGTGTTGGCGTTGCGTTATTCGCGGCCACCCTTGTCTTACCATCATTGCTAAACAAATCTTTAATCAGTGATAGCTTGCTTTGCGCGCGTGAGTTTTTATTATCAAGCTTTAATGCTTTATCGTAAGCTTCAGATGCCATACGCGCGTAGATGTCACCTAAATTTTCGTGAGCTGTTGCATAGCTTGGATGCGTTTTGATTGCCGTTTCAAGTGATTTTTTTGCCAAATCATACTTGCCAGCATCAGCATATAAAACGGCTAAATTATTATAGGGTTCTGGTAGGTTGGGATACGTTTTGGTTAAATCGTTAAACGTTGCGATGGCCTCATCACGTTTACCACTTTCCGCTAGAATAATCCCTTTTGTAAACAACCCTTGCGCATCTTTTGGATTTGCATCCAAGTATGCGTCAATCCGTTTTAAAGCTTGTTCTTGTTGACCCTGATCAGCCATTGTTGCAATATCTTTTAACTCATCAGCAACAACTGCAGATGTTCCAAATAAGAGGGCTAATAATAATAATGGGGCTACAAACTTTTTACGTAAAATATTGTGGATTGTCATTATGATATACTGATTTGTTGGTAATAGCGGTATTCTACCAATAGGATTGCTAACATCCAATAGCCTAATAGATAATTCCTTGTAAATAATGGAAAATAACTGGTTTTTGTTGTTTCTGTAGGTTGTTTTATTAAACGATTTTCCCTTGAAATTTGAATGCATGTTAAAAATTTATAATACGCTGACGCGACAGAAAGAAACGTTCTCTCCTATCCAAGCAAACCAAGTGCGAATGTATGTATGTGGCATGACCGTTTATGATTATTGTCATTTAGGTCATGCTCGAGTCATGGTGGTATTTGACATGGTGTCGCGCTGGTTTCGCGCCTCGGATTATGCTGTGACTTATGTGCGTAATATTACCGATGTGGACGATAAAATTATTCAGCGCGCCAATGACAATCATGAGAGCATTTCTGCTCTCACGCAGCGCTTTATTGAGGCCATGGACGAGGACGCCAATAAGCTGGGTGTGATACGGCCAGATATTGAACCTCGTGCGACAACGCACATTGATGCCATGATCGATATGATTAGCAAATTAGTTGAAAAAGGTCACGCTTATTTAGCAGAAAATGGCGATGTCTTTTATTCCGTTCGCAGTTTTAATGGTTATGGCAAGTTGTCTGGTAAAAGTTTAGATGATTTACGTGCAGGCGAGCGGGTAGAGGTGGATACCTTTAAAAAAGATCCGATGGATTTTGTGTTATGGAAGTCGGTTAAACCGAATGAGCCCAACTGGGATTCGCCTTGGGGCCCAGGTCGACCCGGTTGGCACATTGAGTGTTCTGCCATGAGTAGCCAACATTTGGGCACGCATTTTGATATTCATGGCGGTGGACAGGATTTACAATTTCCGCATCATGAAAATGAAATCGCCCAAAGTGAAGCAACACATAACTGCCAAATGGCCAACTATTGGATGCATAACGGCTTCGTGCGCGTTGATGACGAAAAGATGTCCAAATCACTGGGTAACTTTTTTACCATTAGAACCGTTTTAGAAAAGTATGATGCAGAAGTGGTGCGCTTTTTTATTCTGCGCGCTCACTATCGCAGCCCGCTAAACTACAGCGATCAGCATTTAGATGATGCAAAAGTAGCGCTCACGAGATTGTATACGGCCTTACGCGGGATGAAAGTCGATGCGCAAGTTGTTGATTGGACGCATCCGCAAGCAGCGCGTTTTAAAGCAGCAATGGATGATGACTTTAATACGCCAGAAGCGATGGCCGTGCTATTCGATTTGGCTAATGAGGTTAATAAAGAAAAGTCGATTACTACTGCTGGTTTGTTAAAAAGTTTAGGTGCAGTGCTTGGTTTGTTACAACGTGATGCCGATGCTTTTGTGCAAGGTGAAATTGTTGATGGCGGCTTGGATATTGAGGGTTTGATTAAAGCCCGTATTGAAGCGAAGAAAGCCAAAAATTTTGCAGAAGCCGACCGTATTAGAACCGAATTAACCGAAGCAGGCATTGTTCTAGAAGATACGCCACAAGGAACGACTTGGCGTAAAGCTTAATTTCATTAATGCCGACTGAGAGAACTGGCCGTTAATGCGCTAGAATAACACTATCCTGTTTGATAGAAAGTACATGCATGCCAGTTAATTTGCCTACCTTATCCGCCTCTTCGTTATTGCCCGTTAATGGGGTTGAATTGGGATTTGCCGAAGCGTATATCCGCAAACCAAATCGTAAAGATGTCTTGGTCATACAGTTGGCTGAAGGTAGTCATGTTGCGGGCGTGTTTACGCAAAATAGATTCTGTGCGGCGCCTGTGATTGTGTGTAAAAAGCATTTGGCTATTAGCAGTGATATTCGTGCTTTGGTTGTCAACACAGGTAATGCCAATGCAGGCACTGGCGAATCTGGTTTGCAACATGCGCATCATACTTGTGATGCGCTTGCAAGCCTATTGAACCTAAAAAGCGAGCAGGTCTTACCATTTTCAACGGGTGTTATTTTAGAGCCGTTGCCAGTAGAAAAAATCATTGCACACTTGCCAGCTGCGATTGCAAACCTAACAGACGATAATTGGTTGAATGCCGCACAAACCATTATGACCACCGATATTGTGCCCAAGGCGACTTCGCGTCAAATCACGATTGGCGGTAAGACGGTCACCATTACTGGCATGAGTAAAGGTTCTGGCATGATTCATCCGAATATGGCGACCATGTTGGGCTACCTAGCAACCGATGCGGTGGTTAGCAAGCAGGCTTTGGATGCCATTATTCATTATGCGGTGAACAAATCGTTTAATTGCATCACGGTTGATGGCGACACCAGTACCAACGATAGCTTTATCATGATGGCAACTAATTTGGCTGGGCATGCAGAAGTGACTGAAAGCAGCGCTGATTTTATTGCTTTACGCGATGCGATGACCGAGGTGGCGATTGAATTGGCGCAGGCCATTGTGCGTGATGGAGAAGGTGCGACTAAGTTTATGACCATACAGGTGGAAGCGGGTAAAGATGAAGAAGAGTGTCGCAAGGTTGCTTATGCGATTGCACATTCTCCATTAATCAAAACCGCTTTTTTTGCTTCAGATCCAAACTTAGGGCGTATTTTGGCGGCGATTGGCTATGCAGGCATTGATGATTTAGATGTCAGTAAATTAGCGCTATATTTAGGCGATGTATTGGTTTCTGAGAACGGTGGGATTGCGGCAAGTTATCGAGAAGAACAAGGTGCAGCCATTATGAAAGAAGCAGAAATTTTAGTCCGTGTGGTATTAAACCGCGGACAGCAAGCTGCAAGGGTTTGGACTTGTGATTTTAGTTATGATTACGTCAAAATTAATGCAGATTACAGAAGTTAAAGGCGAGTGATTAAGCTTTGACACAAGCACTAGAAAACTTGATTGCACGCGCTGAAGATGTTTTGGTTAAGTTGGAAGCTTTATTGCAGCCTAAACCACAAGCTGTTGATTGGGACGCGATTGCTTGGCGCTGGGTGTCGGGTAATGGGGTAGGCGCGTTACAGGTGATTCCACATCCGCACCAGATTCACTTGGATAATATTCAGTTTGTCGATAGGCAAAAAGCTGAAATTGTCAGAAACACGCGGCAATTTTTGCAAGGCTTAAGCGCTAATAATGTCTTGCTAACGGGTGCGCGTGGTACAGGAAAGTCATCCTTAATTAAAGCATTATTAACAACTTTTTCTGATCAAGGTTTGCGCCTGATAGAAGTGGAAAAAGATGATTTGGTGCATTTGCCTGAAATCGTTAGTCTTATCAGAAATCAATCAGAAAAATTTATCATTTTTTGTGATGATTTAACCTTTGAAGCGAATGATGTTGCGTATAAAGCATTGAAGGTTGTGTTAGATGGTTCGTTAGCCAACACCTCTGACAATGTATTGGTTTATGCCACCTCTAATCGTAAAAATTTAATGCCAGAGTTGATGGTCGATAATCTTGCAACGACCAATGAAAATGGTGAAATTCGACCGAGCGATAGCATAGAAGAAAAAACCGCTTTAGCAGAACGTTTTGGCTTATGGCTGTCTTTTTACTCTTTTGACCAAAACGAGTATTTGGCAATTGCATCGCATTGGTTACAAACGTTTGGCATTGATTTTAATGAAGAGGCTAGAAAAGCCGCATTGGAATTTACTTACACACGCGGCGCACGCAGCGGGCGGGTGGCTTATCAATTTGCGCGAGATTATGCAGGGAAATTAAAATTGCATGACTAAAGTCACGCAGGTTGCGGTTGCTATCCTAAAAAATGAACAGGGTGAATTTCTATTAGCAAGTCGACCAGTGGGTAAACCTTGGGCTGGTTGGTGGGAATTTCCTGGCGGCAAAATTGAAGCTGGCGAATTGCCTGAACAAGCGTTAGTCCGAGAGCTACAAGAAGAAATCGGCATTGTACCAACGCAGATACAGCCTTGGTTACAAAAGCGGTTTGATTATCCTGCAACACATGATGCGTTGGCAAAAACAGTTCATTTGCATTTCTTTTTCGTTACCGAATGGCAAGGCAATTTAATACCAAAAGAAGGACAAAAGTTGAGTTGGCAAAACGCAAGTAATGTGAGTGTGGAGCCAGTATTGCCAGCGAATGTACCGATTATGAAGGCGTTGGCGCTTCCATCTATTTACGCGATTAGTCATTTGGCTGAGTTAGGTGAGCGTGCTTTTTTTAAGGCCTTACATGATCAGTTAAACGGTGGCTTGCAATTAATTCAGGTGCGAGAAAAACAGCTTGATCATCAAGCCTTATCTGAGTTTGCATTGCAAGTTAAAGCATTAGTACAACCGTTTGGCGCAAAAGTATTGCTCAATCAAGACGTGGAATTGGCAATCAAGCTTGGATTGGATGGGGTGCATTTACCGAGCAAAAAGTTGATGCAATTGACGCATAAGCCTGC
>JBFJJY010000126.1:0-5351 GCA_041612055.1 Methylophilaceae bacterium
CATAAAAGTAAAAAATAGATAAGAGGCGACCCAAGTGGTGAAAAATGCCACAAATCATGGGCTCTTCATAATTGCGCGCTTGTATGATTATGGTTAATTGGCGAGCAATCAGGCCAATAAAATAAGTAGAAATAACTTGGTCGCCTATTTGTTCTGCTTGCGATTTGTTTTGGATAAAGTTGAGTAATACCAATGTGGTAGCAATGTTTCGTACAACATCAAAACCGAGAATGACAACGGCTTTAGAAATAGTGCTAATCTGCCCACCAAATTGACCATAAGAAACAGTATTCACTACTTTTAATAAATTATTAGTGAGGGCGAAATCTTCTAGGATAATATTGGTGAGGTTCTGTATGGATGAGGTTTCCGAACTCACCACATTATTGATTTCGATGATGGTGGTTGATAGCGCAGGAAAGTCAGCACTATTTTGCAAGTACTCTATACGGGATTCTAAGTCCATCAAATTGGCTTGTGTACCATCAGGCATTGCTGTCTTCATCTTATTATGATGTCTAGATGATAGTATGAATCAAAAAGCGGATTAAGTAGCTAACAATCAAACGTGATAAATGACCTTAGTTTTTAATTTAATAACAGCATGAATGACGCATTGTAGAGTTGCAAACTGAACTGCGTGATCATATTGATGTTTGTCAGTATTTACCTACATGAATATCAGAATGTGATGCATATTTCTGTTGTTAGTGATAGGGTATTGTTTGATTGTAGCTCGGAACACGATTGTTTCCGAGCGAAAATTATTGATTCATGTCATTGAAAGGACATCAAAATGAATGCAAAGAAAACATCCCTGTTGTTAATCTTATTAACGTTGGCGCTTGGTTTGGCGGCCTGTAGCCAAGATGGCCCTGCAGAAAAGGCAGGTGAGAAAATTGATAATGCGGCAGAGGATTTCGGTGATGCAATGGAAGAAGCAACCGATGATGCAGGCGATTCGCTAGAAGAAGCTGGTGATGCGGTAGAAGATGCAACAGATAATTAAGTTTAATTGTGGTCAATAAAAAAGCAGCGCTTAGTAATTAAGCGCTGCTTTTTTAATGGGGAATAACCACTGATTAACAGTCGGTTTAAGTTCTTTTTGACTCGTTTTCAATGGTCAGAATGGCTTCCTCGAACTGCATTGATTTGTCAAAAAAGTATTGTACGCCGCATTTTTTAGCTAATTGTTTGTAATAGGAATTGCCATGATTAGTGAGCATGATTGCCGTTGGCGGATGATAAGGATATTTAGGATCTTTTGTATGCTTGACCACTTCAAACCCATTTCCTTCTGCAAGTTCAATATCGACAATCATCATGTCGTATTGTTTTTGATCAAGTAACGCAATAGCATCTTGCTGCGTTTCAGCAAACTCTTCTACGAAAACATTTTCGCATCCAGTTAACATTTCTTTTATTGACTCACGCAATATAGGCGAATCTTCTACCAATAAAACTTGCATCATTGTTATCTCATTTCAAAATCGCTTTTACGCTAATGCTTTTGCATTGTTCTGTCTGTCAGGTTTATTCCTACAAACTGATTAATGACGGCTAATCTAAAAGTGCGTGCTTAATCGCGTAATAAGTTAAGTCAGCATTGGTTTTAAGACACATTTTTTCCATGATACGTGCCCGGTAAGTGCTGACGGTTTTAATGCTAATGTTCAGTTGTTCGGCAATTTCTGTTGGGCTGAGACCACTTGCTAGCTTAAAAAAGACTTGAAACTCACGCTCAGACAACATCTCATGGAGCTGCTTGTCTGAAGGATGGCTAAGCTCGTTTGTCATCAATTCGGCTAGTTCAGCCGAAATATACTTTTTGCCAGAGGCAATGCGTTTGATGGCTTTGATGATTTCATCCGAGTCTGCATTTTTAGATAAGTAGCCATGACAGCCGCTGCGCATTAAATTAAGCGCATATTGCTCCTCAGCGTAACCACTCAGCACTAAGACTGGCAAATCAGGTGCAATATGTTTTAATTCATGCAAAGTATCAATCCCATTTTTATCTGGCATTGAGATATCTAACACGACTACATCATATGGCTGTTGGCGAATCAGTGTTAAGGCTTCAGTGCCTGAAGAAGCCTCACCTGTCACTTCAATATCGTTCTCAAGATTAATTAAGTTTTTGAGACCATCACGCACAATCTTATGGTCATCCACCAGCAGTATTTTTTTCATTGTGAGGTTCTATGTAATAAGTAGCATGATTATATAATGAAGTGATGATGCCTACTTTGATTCATCAGGTTTTTACTGATCAGCATTTTGTTGGGCACCGTGCCTAAAGAGATGCCAATCATGCGCAATTAATCTTGTTGATTCATCTGCAAATGGGTTTTCTTTCCATTGCTTGCTTGTTTTGATAAACAGGATAGCTGAAATAATCAGCGGCAAGAAAATCAGTGCACCCAGAATGAGCTCGCGGTTTGGCTGTTCAGCAATCGCCGAAAACAACCAGAAAAGCGCAATTAGCCCACTGAATACAACGGCGAAAAAGATGCCTAAGTAAACAAAAAAACTATTCACCGCCCGTTGTAAATCGGATTGCAGATTATACTTTATAAAAATAGCACGACTTTCTATATAGTCTGCGGCATTCTCCTTAACATTAACCAAAGCACTGGCTCTGCTCGAGACGCGATTATTAATATAGTAAAGCACTAAGTATTTAAGTATATTTGCAAACATGGTGAATAGTCTCCCTTATTATTGATTAGTGTGACGATTGTTTAGACCCTAAAACATAGCCGAGTAGTAAACCTGTACCTGCGACAAGCGCTAATGTGCCTACTGGATGATTCTTGACTGTGTCGATAGCGCGTTCCTTGCTGACATCGTAAGCATGGCTGATTTCCTCGCCGACCACGTGTTTAAGCTCGGTCGCTTTTTCGAGCAACTGCTCTTTCATGCTGTTTGCTCTGGCTACTTCTGAGTGTTCATTAATTAAATCTCTCAGACCATTAATCAGCGCTTCAGCTTTATCTTCTGCCTTATCCGCTGTTTTGTCGACTGCATGATTGGCTTTGTCTGTAGATGATTTTAATTCTTGAGACGCTTTACTCAGTCCGTTTTTGGCTTCTTCAGCAATTTCTTTAGTGGTTTGTTGGATTTTGTCTTTATTGGTGTTTAGCATGGTTAGCTCCTTTTTAAAGTAATTAAAAAAATATAAGTGATGAAAAGTAAGTGATTTAAGCCTCTTATTTTCTAGAGGACAAAAATGAAATAATCGTGAGTATTAAAAATACAAAAAAGAGTATTTTTGCAATACTGGCTGATCCTGCTGCAATTCCGCCGAAGCCTAATGCAGCAGCAATAATCGCAATGATGAAAAAGACAACGGTGTAATGAAGCATTCGACTTCTCCTTATTCGATGAATGAATGTTTTTATTTGATGAACCCATTGTATCGATAAGGCGCCTGTAGATAAGTAGGGCGTTACTTATTCCCATGTCAGATAATACTGACACTGATTGAGTCAGCCATAGTCGGTGGCTCTCATTTATAATGAATAATTGATTCAGTTAACAAATAGTACGCTTGAGCGAAAGGGTTGGTTTTTGGATGCGAGATTTTATTGATAAGCTGGATGCCGCCTTTGAGCGCATTTCATTACGGTTTGGTAGTAAAAACATTTTATTATTAGCCTTGGCTTTGCTCGTTGCGATGTTAACCATCATTGTCAGCGATTATTGGATAGTCCAAATTCAAAAGCAAAATGCCAGAATCTCATTGGTTCGAAGTCATGTTTTTGAAGTCAATCAATTGAAAGAAAACCTATTTAGGGCAGAGAGTGCGCAGCGTGCTTATTTAATTACTTTGGATGAAGGCTTTGCGCTACCGTTTGATTATGCGATTAATAACGCAAGAAAAAATATTGAAGTATTACAAACAGGTGTTTCAAAGGTTTACACTGGAGAGGCATTAATAACAGCATTAGATGCCATTCGGGATCTATCTTCATCCTTCGAAGCGAAAACGGCGGAAATGTCATTAACAATCAACCTGGCTAAAAGTGGCAAGCTGGCAGAGGCAAAAACAATCGTAAAGTTGGGCGATGGACTGGATGAGACAGAAAAGCTGGTTGCATTTAGCGAGGCCTTTGTTAATAAAGAAACGCAGCTGATTCTTAATCTTGAAGAAAGTCGAAAACATACAATTTTATTAACACGTATTGCAATTGTCTTTGGCTCAATTGTGCTTATTTCCTTGGTTGTATTAGTGATTAGCCAGCAGTTAAAAGAGTTATCCATACGTAGTGAATTGCACGAAAAGTTGTCTGCAGAAAATGAGCGGTATGAAAATGAAATTAAAAAGCAGAAAAAGTTGCTGTATTCATTAGCGTTGGATCATCAAACGGATGCTGAGCGAGAAAGACAAAAATTGGCTAGAGAGTTACATGATGAGCTTGGTTCTATTTTGACCGCGGCAAAAATGGATATCACTTGGACCATGAAAAAAGTGAAAGAACAGTATCCAGAAGTGGCAGATAAGCTTAAAAAGACCAATAAATATCTCGATCAAGGCATCGAATTTAAAAGACAAGTTGTGCAAGACCTTCATCCATCGATGATTGCTTCTTTTGGATTTTGGCCCGCGATTCAAACTTTTATTGAGGATGTTGCCGCTAGAAATGGCTGGTCGCTTCATTTAGAGTTGCCAGATGGAGAGCCAGAGTTGAATGAAACAATTAGTTTGATTGCTTATCGCGTGATACAAGAAAGTTTAAATAATGCGAGTAAATATGCAAAAGCGAGCGAAGTGTCTGTTCATTTATTACAGGATGAAAAATATTTAAAAATTGAAATTGCTGATAATGGAGTCGGTGCTGATTTGTCCGACGTGGGCGAAACTACACATGGACTTTCTGGCATGCGTCATCGTGTGTTAGCGGTTGGTGGGCATTTTGAAATAACAAGCAAATCGGGTAATGGCATGTTTACCCATGCATTATTACCGTTAGATATTCATAAGTATGATTACTAATTTGTCAGCGTGTTCTGACAACAAAATCAGCAGCAATATGACTTTATCCTAGCTGCAGTTTTCCTATGATGTGCTTCATCAAAGCAAGTCAGTCATGGCTTACTTTGTTAATTACTACCAACTTAGGAGAATTACATGAAACTTTTAAAACAACATTCAGCAGTATTCGTTGCTTCAATCTTCGCAATTGGCGCATCAAGTGCAATGGCATTCGATACGGATAAAGTTAAAAATGAGCAAACGCCGTTAGCCAGTGAGTTTATGAGCCTTGATGTTTCTAAAAATGGCGAGCTGACAGCCAAAGAAACCTCTGCAGATAAGCTATTTACCTATAACCATTTTGTTAAAGCAG
>JBFJJY010000127.1:0-5307 GCA_041612055.1 Methylophilaceae bacterium
ACGCTTCTAAAATTTCGTTGCTTGAAATCGTAAATTTACGTGGTAAACCTTCTGCAAGGTTACGTCCAGTCACTTCCATTTCCAATACTTCGGAACCTGGGAATGCTGAGCCGATTTTTTTCTTCATGGCTTCTGCTGTTGGTTCAGAGATTTGCATGCCGTAATTGCGGCGAATGTAATCAATAATGGCTTGGTCAAACTTATCACCACCTACACGCTCAGATTTAGCATAAACAATGCCACCCATTGATATGACGCCAACCTCTGTAGTGCCGCCACCAATATCAACCACCATAGAGCCCGTTGCTTCCGCTACTGGCATTTCTGCACCAATTGCAGCTGCCATTGGTTCTTCAATTAAGAACACTTGCTTTGCGCCTGCACGTTCAGCTGATTCTTTAATCGCACGACGTTCTACTTGAGTTGAGCCAACTGGGACGCAGATGATAATGCGCGGACTTGGTGAAAACCAACGTGAGTCACGTGCTTTGCGAATAAAGAATTTCAACATTTGTTCAGTTACTGTGAAATCGGCAATTACGCCGTCTTTCATTGGGCGAATGGCTTGAATATTAGCAGGTGCTCTGCCTAACATGCCTTTTGCTTCTGTGCCGACTGCGAGTAATATTTTTTTACCATTAGTGCCGCCTTCGATGCGGATGGCAACAACAGAAGGTTCGTTCAAAACGATACCCCTGTTACGTGAGAAAATGAGGGTATTTGCTGTGCCTAAATCAATGGCTAAATCATTTGAAAAATAGTTGTTTAACGAGCCGAACATATGTTTTTTCCTGTGCCTTATCTAACGAGCTTATTAATCGCATGCCTAAAATAAGATGAGATATAAAATCAAGGTATAATAACGTATATTCGGCTTAAAATTAAGTCACAATTGAAGTTTATTATACTAAAGTGAAGAAACAGAAGAATAGAAGCAGTTTATGGCATTAGATAATTCCGATATTAAGCGTATTGCGCATCTTGCGCGTATTGAAATCAGTGATTCAGAAGCTGATAAAACCCTCACCAAACTGTCTGGTATTTTAACGCTGATTGAGCAAATGCAGGCGGTTGATACCACAGGCATAACGCCCATGTCCCACTCGCAAGATGTGGTACAGCGATTAAGAGATGATGTCGTTACTGCGACGAATCAACGTGAAGTCTTTCAAGCTAACGCACCAGCCGTTGATAGCGGCTTGTACCTAGTCCCCAAAGTCATTGAGTAAATGTAAACAGACCGTCTCGAATTTAAATAGAAAATCATGATTAACCAAAGCCTTAAAAACCTAAGCCAACTGCTGGCGAGCAAAGCAGTATCTAGCGTTGAGATGACACAAACATTTTTGGATCGTATCCGTCAATATAATGCAGACATTAATGCCTACATTACGATAGATGAAGAAAAAAGCTTGGCGCAAGCAAAAGCCGCGGATGCCAGTATTGCAGCTGGAACAGCTACCGTCTTGACGGGGATACCCATTGCGCAAAAAGATATTTTCTGTGCTAAAGATTGGAAAACGACTTGTGGCTCTAAGATGTTGGAAAATTTTATTGCACCTTATGATGCGCATGTGATTACACAATTTAATAACGTTGGTGCGGTCAATTTGGGCAAAACCAATATGGATGAATTTGCAATGGGTTCATCAAACGAGACGAGTTATTTCGGCGGCGTTAAAAATCCATGGGATTTAACCCGCGTTCCAGGTGGCAGTAGCGGCGGCTCAGCCGCGGCAGTTGCTGCGCGCTTGTGTGCGGCAGCCACAGGTACTGATACTGGTGGCTCAATTCGTCAACCCGCTTCGTTATGTGGCTTTACTGGCTTAAAACCAACGTATGGTTTGGTTTCACGCTATGGCATGATTGCTTTTGCTTCTAGCTTGGATCAAGCAGGGCCCATGGCAAAATCTGCAGAAGATTGTGCGTTAATGATGAACGTGATGGCAGGATTTGATGAACGAGATTCGACGAGTCTGAATCATGCTAAAGAAGATTACACAGCCAAACTAGATCAACCATTAGCGGGTTTAAAAGTAGGTTTGCCTAAAGAGTATTTTGCTGAAGGTTTAGATGGCAATGTCGCAAAGGTGATTGAAGCGGCGATAGCAGAATATAAAAAACTAGGTGCGGAATTTGTGGACATATCGTTGCCCAATGCAAGTTTGTCAATTCCCGTGTATTACGTGTTAGCACCTGCTGAGGCATCCAGCAATCTTTCTCGTTATGATGGGGTGCGTTATGGGCACCGTGCAGCGGAATATGATGACTTGATGGAAATGTACATGAAGAGCCGAGCAGAAGGGTTTGGTGAGGAAGTCAAACGCCGCATTTTGATTGGCACTTATGTGTTGAGCGCAGGTTATTACGATGCTTATTATTTAAAAGCGCAGAAGATTCGTCATTTAATTGCTGAAGATTTTAAAGCAGCTTTTCAGCAATGCGACATAATCATGGGGCCAACTGTACCATCGACTGCTTTTAAAACAGGTGAAAAAACAGGCGATCCAGTGGCGATGTATTTGCAAGATATTTATACCATTGCAACTAATTTGGCTGGCTTACCGGGTATGAGTGTACCTGCTGGGTTCAGCAATGATTTGCCTGTTGGGTTGCAAATCATTGGTAATTATTTTGATGAGGCACGCATGCTGAATGTTGCACATGCGTATCAACAAGTGACAGATTGGCATACAGCGATGCCTAAAGGAATTGCATAATGGAGTGGGAAGTTGTTATCGGGCTTGAGACACATGCTCAGCTAAAAACCAAAACAAAAATCTTTAGTGGTGCTTCAACGGCATACGGCGCAGAGCCAAACACCCAAGCGTGTGAAGTGAGTATTGCTTTGCCAGGTGTGTTGCCCGTATTAAATAAAGAAGCGGTGCAATGTGCGATTAAATTTGGTTTAGCGATTGATGCTGAGATTGCACCGAGATCGGTGTTCGCACGTAAAAACTATTTTTACCCAGATTTACCAAAAGGCTATCAAATTAGTCAATTTGAATTACCCGTGGTCGGTAAAGGTAAGGTGACGATACAAGTGCCTGCAGTTGGTAAAAACGAGGCTTATGAAAAAGTCATCAATATCACCCGAGCACATTTGGAAGAAGATGCAGGTAAATCAGTGCATGATTTAAAGTCTGGTAGTGCAGTTGAAGGCATGAGCGGTATTGATTTAAATCGAGCGGGTACGCCTTTGCTTGAGATTGTCACTGAGCCCGATATGCGTTCTGCCGCAGAGGCAGTGGCTTATGCGAAAAAACTGCATGAGTTAGTGCAATGGATTGGTATTTGTGATGGCAATATGCAAGAAGGTAGTTTCCGTTGCGATGTCAACGTTTCGGTCCGACCAAAAGGGACAACCGAGTTAGGTACGCGCCGTGAAATTAAAAACTTAAACTCATTTAAGTTTATGCAACAAGCAATCGTATATGAAACGCAATGGCAAATTGAAACGCTAGAAGACGGTGGCAAAATACAACAAGCGACTGTTTTGTTTAATCCTGACACGGGTGAAACGCGCGCGATGCGTAGCAAAGAAGAAGCGAATGATTACCGCTATTTTCCTGATCCTGACTTGTTGCCATTAGAAGTAACTGAAGCCGATAAAGCCGCAGTCAAAGCAGAAATGCCTGAGCTGCCAGAAGCGATGAAAGCGCGGTTTGAAAGTGAGTATGCACTTTCTGCTTATGATGCTTCCACATTAACTTCTAGCAAAGAAATTGCCGATTATTTTGAGCGTGTGATTGATGCTGGTGGCGATGCTAAATTAGCGGCAAACTGGGTGATGGGCGGCATAGCAGCTAAGCTAAACGCAGAAGATAAAGGGATTGCAGACTCGCCGATTCAAGCGGCCGCTTTAGCGCAACTGATTAAGCGTATCGCGGATGGTACCATCTCGAATAATGCAGCTAAACAAGTGTTCGAAGTGATGTGGTCTGGCGAGACTGATGTCGATGCGATTATTGAAGCCAAAGGTTTAAAACAAGTATCAGACACTGGCGCGATTGAGGCAATGATTGATGACATTTTAGCGGCTAATCAAGCAATGGTTGAAGAATACAAGGCAGGTAAAGAAAAAGCATTTAATGCGCTGGTGGGTCAAACCATGAAAGCATCAAAAGGCAAGGCGAATCCAGCACAAGTGAATCAAATTTTGAAGAAGAAGCTTGATGCTTAAATACAAGTCAGTCTGCGCTATGACGACTTCATTTTTTTGAGGTGAGTTCAAGGTAGCGAAGTTTGTCGCGCTCATAACGTTGATTCACTTTGGCGATTTCTGCTTCTTTTAATGCTATTTGTAACTCTAGGTTTTGCAACTGTGTCAGTTCTACAGAGTTTGAATACTTGTTTTCAGCTGCACTAGCCTTTAGTGCGCGTTGTTTTTGTTTTAATGATGCTAATGCCATCTCATCAATTTTGACGTTGCGTTTACGCGCAATTTCAATTTCATCAATCGAAGCAAAAGTAGAGAGTAACGCGTGGTCATAACGTTTCTGATCTTCATCGCTTGGATTGTTCTCCTCAGCTGATTCACCCTTTTTTTTCTCTACACCGCTGCCTGTTTCTTCTATAGTGACACCGTACCGATTCAGTTCAGATGATTGTCGCGCATCATTGGGCATTGGCGGTTTGTCGCCGTAATGTGTCACGCCTTTTGAATCAACCCACTTAATGATTTTTGTCCCGGCATACAAATACGGGCTAGCGAATAGCATTGCTAGCAGTAGCAAGTGCGATAATGATTTAATGAAACAAACGTTCATGGCATCTATTCTGGTGTTTTGATGAGTGTTTCTACACAATATTGTTGTTGATAAGCTTTTATAGCAAGCAAATGTTGCGCCAGATCATTACTGCTTTCAATATGGGTCAATAAATCGGCTAATTTAGCAATGCTCACCACAGGGATGGCATTCTTTTGCTCAACTTCTTGAACGGCAGATTGTTCGCCTAAGCCTTTTTCTTGTCGATCCAAGGCGATACTCACGCCGCAGGCAATTGCACCATTGGCTTGAATTAATTCGACGGACTCTCTTACGGATGTGCCCGCAGAAATAACATCATCAATAATGAGTACTTTACCTTGTAAAGGCGCACCAACAACCGTGCCGCCTTCCCCGTGATCCTTAGCTTCTTTGCGGTTGTAGGCGTAAGGAATATTACGCCCGTTTCGTGCAAATGCGATGGCAATACTAGCCGCTAATGGAATGCCTTTATAGGCAGGGCCGAACAACATATCAAAGTCAATGCCTGATTTTTCGATGCTATTGGCGTAAAATTCACCTAGCTTTAATAAGCTAT
>JBFJJY010000128.1:0-5221 GCA_041612055.1 Methylophilaceae bacterium
AAAGTCACGCTTGTCGCCACCGAATTTCTTAGTCAATACTGTCGATATCGCTGCCGTTAACGTTGTCTTACCGTGATCCACGTGACCAATTGTTCCCACGTTTACGTGCGGCTTGGTCCGTTCAAATTTACCTTTTGCCATGATTATCTTCCTTTAATATTCTATAAAAATCAATTACTGCTTATTCATAATAGCTTCAGCCACATTTCTTGGCGCTTCGACATAATGCTTAAATTCCATACTGTAAGACGCGCGGCCTTGAGACAACGAACGCACCGTTGTTGAATAGCCAAACATCTCTGCCAGCGGCACTTCCGCACGAATAATCTTTCCAGTGGCATTATCATCCATACCCTGAATAATACCGCGACGTGATGACAAATCACCCATCACATCACCCATGTAATCTTCAGGCGTTTCGATTTCCACCGACATCATTGGCTCAAGAATAACTGGATTTGCCTTACGCATACCTGCTTTAAATGCCATAGAAGCCGCCATTTTAAAAGCATTTTCATTCGAGTCAACATCATGGTATGAACCATCAAACAATGTGACTTTTGCATCAACAACTGGGAAGCCAGCCAATACACCAGCAGGAATCGTCTCGCGCAATCCTTTTTCTACCGCAGGAATAAACTCACGCGGCACTGTACCACCCTTAATCGCATCAATAAACTCAAAGCCTTTACCAGCTTCATTTGGTTCCATTTTCAACCAAACGTGACCATATTGACCTTTACCACCAGACTGTTTAACGAATTTACCTTCAATTTCAACTGTATCTTTATAAGCCTCACGGTAAGCCACTTGTGGCGCACCAATGTTTGCCTCTACGTTAAATTCACGACGCATACGATCAACTAAAATCTCTAAGTGCAATTCACCCATACCAGAAATAATCGTTTGATTAGTTTCAATATCAGTTTTAACACGGAAAGAAGGATCTTCTTGTGCCAAGCGGTTTAAAGCAATGCCCATTTTCTCTTGGTCAGCTTTTGTTTTAGGCTCCACAGCAACGTGAATAACTGGCTCTGGGAATACCATACGCTCAAGTATAATTTCTTCACCGACCGCACATAGCGTGTCACCAGTTGTCGCCTCTTTAAGACCAATCGCAGCAGCAATATCACCTGCGCGCACAACTTCACGTGGCTCACGTGAGTTTGCGTGCATTTCTACAATACGTCCGATACGTTCTTTTTTGTCTTTAAGTGGGTTATAAACACTGTCACCAGCGTTTAAAACACCAGAATAAACACGGAAGAAAATCAATTGACCAACAAATGGGTCTGTCATAATTTTAAAAGCCAACGCAGCAAATTTCTCATCATCAGAAGGTTTAAGAAACGACTCGTTACCATCTAGATCTTCAATTCGCGTATCAGGAATGTCAGTTGGCGCCGGCATTAATTCAACCACCTTGTCTAACATCGCTTGCACGCCTTTATTTTTGAAAGCTGAACCACACATCATTGGCACGATTTCAGAAGCAAGTGTACGCAAGCGCAGACCCTGTAGAATTTCTTCTTCGGTCAAATCGCCATTCTCAAGGTACTTATCCATTAACTCTTCACTGGCTTCAGCCGCGGTTTCAACCATGTTAGAGCGCCATTTTTCGCACTCAGCTTGTTGAGCTGCAGGAATGTCACCGTATTCAAACGTCATGCCTTGTGAAGCTTCATCCCAAATGATAGATTTCATTTTGATTAAGTCAATCACACCAGTAAACGTCTCAGCAGCACCAACTGGTACTTGCAATGGAACTGGATTCGCTTTAAGGCGTGAACGCATTTGGTCGTAGACTTTAAAGAAGTCAGCGCCTGCACGGTCCATTTTGTTTACGAAAGCCAAACGTGGCACTTTATATTTATTTGCTTGACGCCAAACCGTTTCAGATTGTGGCTGAACACCACCAACCGCACAATACACCATAACAGCACCATCAAGTACGCGCATTGAACGCTCCACTTCAATGGTAAAGTCAACGTGACCAGGGGTATCAATAATATTAATACGGTGTTGGTCAAACTGATTGGCCATCCCTTTCCAGAAGCAGGTTGTAGCCGCTGATGTAATGGTAATACCACGCTCTTGTTCTTGCTCCATCCAATCCATGGTAGCAGCACCATCATGCACTTCACCAATTTTATGGTTTACACCTGTGTAAAAAAGGATGCGCTCTGTTGTTGTTGTTTTACCAGCGTCAATATGCGCAGAAATACCAATGTTACGATAGCGTTCAATAGGGGTTAAACGGGCCACAATAATTACCTTTACTTAAATTCACAAAGAGCAGTTTTAAAAACTGCAACTGTTAAATGTTGACTAGAATCTGAAATGTGAGAAAGCTTTATTAGCCTCTGCCATACGGTGAACTTCTTCACGTTTTTTCATCGCTGACCCACGGCCTTCAGAAGCCTCCATTAATTCAGCAGCCAAACGTAGACCCATAGACTTCTCGCCACGCTTGCGCGCTGCATCACGCATCCAACGCATTGCCAACGCACTACGGCGACTTGGACGCACCTCAACTGGCACTTGGTAGTTAGCACCACCAACACGGCGAGACTTAACCTCGACTACTGGGCGCAAGTTAACCAATGCTGTCGTAAACACTTCTAGAGCATCTTTACCGCTTTTTGCTGTAATTTGCTCAAACGCACCATACAAAATGCGCTCTGCTACTGATTTTTTACCACCAGTCATCAACACGTTAACAAACTTAGAAACTTCTTCACTACCGAATTTTGGGTCTGGCAGAATTTCCCGTTTCGGAACTTCTCTACGTCTAGGCATACTTTTCTCTATTCTCTTAGTTTAATTTTGCTAGCAATTTCACGAGCAAGGCATTTCAGCCGCTATTAAAAAATACTACTTAATTACTTACCTGCTTTAGGGCGTTTAGCACCGTATTTAGAACGTGACTGCTTACGATCTTTAACACCAGCCGTATCTAAACTACCGCGCACCATATGGTAACGCACACCTGGCAAATCTTTCACACGACCACCGCGCAATAGCACAACACTATGCTCTTGCAAGTTATGTCCTTCACCGCCAATGTAGCTAATGACTTCATAGCCGTTGGTTAACCTTACTTTAGCCACTTTACGTAGCGCAGAGTTTGGTTTTTTTGGTGTGGTTGTATAAACACGGGTACATACACCACGTTTTTGTGGACACGCCTCTAGCGCTGGCACTTTACTTTTAACAACCACTTTAGCGCGTGGTTTACGAATTAACTGATTAATGGTTGGCATTGCCTTAAACCCTTTTTAAATGCTTTAAAAAATTACTCTTCGTAATACTTAATAATACTCAACAACAGAACAGGACTAATCGTATACAATTAGCCTATTCTGAAAAGCTGAGCATTGTATGGGTGGACCGCTCTTGTGTCAAGTTAAAAGTGGTTAGCATTTCAACTAACCACTTGTCTTCAACACAAAAGCAACGCCATCCTATTCTGCAGGTGTTTCTATATCTGGTGCAGCACTTCTAGCTTCTTGATCTGCAACAACTTCTAGCGCTTCATTATCTTTTGCAAACAACTCTTCTGCAGCTGCTACTTCTGGAGACTCAATCAACCCTGCTGCTTTTCTTCTACGGGCTTCATGATAAGCCAAACCTGTACCAGCAGGAATCAATCGACCAACAATCACGTTCTCTTTCAGACCACGCAATTCATCGCGCTTACCTAAAATAGCTGCTTCAGTTAACACACGTGTTGTTTCTTGGAACGATGCCGCTGAAATAAATGAATCAGTAGAGAGTGATGCTTTAGTAATACCAAGCAGCACATATTCATAGGTTGCTGGGCGTTTGTTTTCAGCCACCACTTTTTCATTTTCCGTTAACACATCTGCGCGCTCAACTTGCTCACCTTGAATAAAGCCTGTGTCACCCGCATCAGTAATACGAACACGACGCAACATCTGACGCACAATAACTTCAATGTGTTTATCGTTAATTTTCACACCTTGTAAACGATAAACGTCTTGCACTTCATCAATCACATAACGCGCTAGCGCTTCACGACCACGTAAACGTAAGATATCTTGTGGATCTGCTGGGCCGTCAACAATACTTTCACCCTTAGTCACCACTTGTCCATCATGTACCGTTACGTGTTTGTCTTTAGCAATCAAGAACTCACTTGATTCACCATCTACATCCGTAATCACTAACCGTTGTTTACCTTTAGTATCTTTACCAAATGATACGCTACCTGTCACTTCAGCTAACATGCCCGCATCTTTTGGTGAACGTGCCTCAAATAGTTCAGCAACACGTGGTAGACCACCCGTAATATCACGGTTTTTAGAAGATTCTTGCGGAATACTTGCAATCACTTCACCCACGCCAACATCTTGGCCATCTTTCACTGTAATAATACAGCCCAACTGGAAGGTCACGTTTACTGGCAAATCACTACCAGCCACTTTCACTTCTTGGCCATCAGCGTCTAATAACTTAATTTGCGGACGCAAGCCTTTGCTTTGTCCAGCACGTTGTTTAGGATCAATCACCACCAAAGTAGACAAACCAGTCACCTCATCCACTTGTTTAGCAACCGTTACACCTTCTTCAACGTTCTCAAACTTCACCTTACCTGCATATTCGATAATGATTGGACGCGTATGCGGATCCCAAGTCGCTAATGCTTGACCAGCTTTCACAGCCTTACCATCATTCACTGCCAACGTCGCACCATAAGGCACTTTGTGACGCTCACGCTCACGAGCAGTGTTGTCATCCATAATGATGACCTCACCATTACGTGAAATCACGACTTGCTCACCACGCGCATTGGTGACATAACGCATATTCGAAGTAAAGCTCAATGTACCGTTCGATTTACTTTCAACCTGACTAATGGTTGCCGCACGTGAAACTGCACCACCAATATGGAAAGTACGCATGGTTAACTGGGTTCCTGGCTCACCAATAGATTGCGCTGCAATCACACCCACAGCCTCACCCATACTGATTAACTTGCCACGACCTAAGTCACGACCATAACACGTTGCACAGATGCCGTAGCGTGTGTCACAAGTCAATGCTGTACGCACTTTGACTTCATCAATCCCTAAGGCATCAATTTTCTCTACTTCATCCTCACCTAATAATGTACCCGCTGGGTAAATCACTTCTTGCGTTTCTGGATGAATCACATCTAAAGCCGCTGTACGACCTAGAATACGATCGTGTAATGGCT
>JBFJJY010000129.1:0-5162 GCA_041612055.1 Methylophilaceae bacterium
AGAGGGCTTCGTAGAAGCTGGGTTGCGTCGCTAATACAATAACGACTTGGGTGACATTGGAGGCGAGGGTTTTGCTTTTATAGGCATTGCTGCGATATAAAAGAGAACTGCGCGGTTCGCTAGATTCAACAACACCTTCTGCCGTATCGGTTAGCTTGATATTCACAATATCGCCACATGCTAAATCTGTTTTTTTACCACGGGTGACGCAACTAATTGTTTTTTTGTCGGATAGCTCTACTTTGTAGCGTTTACCATAAGCGGCAACAACCAAGCCCTGCAATGTCTGTAGTTTATTGTTCAAATTTGTAGTATTGCTTGTTGAGATAAGCGGCAGCATTCAACTCATCCTCTTCAAACCATTTAAGATTTAAATTCGTATTACAAGCACGTACTTGAGCGATGAGCGCTGCTGAAGAGTCTACTTTATGGAAAGCGCGGGTATAGATTTCTGAGCCATCACCACCATAACTAGAAGCATGACAACTAATACAGTTTTGCTCAACAAGCGCTTTGCCTGCTTTGACATCTGCTTGCGCAAACAAACCTGCAGTAGCATTAAAACTGATTGCGCTACAGACCAAAAAAAGCAGCTTATTCATGTATCGCCATTAAATTGAGAGATTTCAACCAGTATACGCTGTTAATTTTGAAATACGAATACTTGCTGGTGGATGCGAGTCATAAAAAGCTGAATGCAATGGATCAGGCGTTAATGTTGACGCATTGTCGCGATATAGTTTTACCAATGCCTCTACTAAATGTTTTGCACTAGCATGTTTAGCCGCATAATCATCTGCTTCAAATTCATTTTTTCTAGAGTAGCTTGCCATAAAAGGGCGGATGATGAATAAGAACACAGGTGAAACAAGCATAAACAACAATAAAGCCATGTATGTACTTTCTGTCGTTACACCTAAGCCTTGGAAAAACCAAGACTGCTCAATTAACCAACCTAGCAAAGCTAAACCTAAAAAGCTCATGAAGAAAATCATTGCAACACGTTTGATTACATGATGGTGTTTAAAATGACCTAGCTCATGTGCGAGTACTGCTTCAATTTCTTCCGTGTTTAAACGTTCGAGTAATGTATCGAAAAATACCACGCGCTTGCTGCTACCAAAGCCAGTGAAATAAGCATTGCCATGGCTACTTCTGGTCGATCCATCCATCACAAACAAGCCTTGTGATTTAAACCCACATTTAGTCAATAAAGATTCAATTCTGGATTTAAGGCTTTCATCGGCAAGCGGTGTGAATTTATTAAATAATGGCGCGATGAACGTTGGGTAAACGGCAAGCATCAAAACATTGAACACAGTCCAAACTACCCATAAATATAACCACCAATAATCGCCTGCGCTTTGCATGAGCCATAACGCTGCAAATAAGAGTGGTGCACCTAGCAATAGCCCAACAATACTATGCTTAATTAAGTCCACAAAAAACATTCGACGTGTCATTTTGTTAAAACCAAATTGTTCATCCACTACAAATGTTTTGTAATAATCAAAAGGCAAATCAATTAAGCTGCTGATTAATAAAGCATTGCAAATGACGATTGCGCCTCTCAATATTTCATGATTTGGAACAATTGCAGTCCAGATTGAATCTAACCATTGCAAACCACCACCTATGGTTAACACTAGTAAAAGTAGGGCCTGAACAATCATTTCCCTCAATCCTAAACGTGTTTTAGCGCTAGAGTAATCTGCCGCTTTTTGATGCGCCTCTAAGCTGATGTTTTGGTTAAAAGCCGCGGGCACTTGGTTTCGATTAGCTTGTACATGACTGATTTGTCTTGTGCCTAACCAAAAACGAATCAGTGTGCTGAACGCCAATAAACCAATAAAAATAAATGTAAGTGTGTGTGCCATGTTTTTAAACTACTCTGCTAACCTGATATGATGTGAATTGATATATTTTGAAGCATTTCTGCGTTGATAGTTCTAATGCAACGCAATTTTTTACTATTTTAATGGAAATCATGATGGAAGCTGAGCGTAATGTAACAAATAAAGATAATTTGATTTGGTTGGACATGGAAATGACAGGATTGTTACCTGATTCCGATCGTATTATAGAACTGGCTGCGGTAGTTACGGATGCCGAGCTGAATGTGTTAGGTGAGTCGCCTGTGATTGTTGTACATCAATCAGATGCCGTGCTAGATGGCATGGATGCATGGAATAAGGGCACGCATGGCCGCAGCGGGTTGATTGATAAAGTCAAATCATCGACAACAGATGAAGAGGCCGCTTCTAAACAAATGATTGCATTTCTAGAGCAATATGTGCCTGCAGGAAAGTCGCCGATGTGTGGTAACTCTATCTGTCAAGATCGTCGATTTATGGCGCGGTATATGCCAGAGTTAGAAGCCTTTTTCCACTATCGCAATTTGGATGTCAGTGTATTTAAAGAATTAGCGAGACGTTGGAAACCTGAAATATATGCTGGCTTTAAAAAGACATCACGTCACGAAGCTCTTGCTGATGTGTATGAGTCAATCGATGAACTGAAATATTATCGTGAGCATTTCATTGTTAAATAAAGCGCTAGATAAAAAATGAGGCGGCATTTAAATTAAATGTCGCCTCAAGGGAGGAGATTTTAGCTTTGGAGAAGCTGATTAATATTAAGCATACACCGTGCCAAGTCTCTTCCTAGTTATTTGGCTAATGTTTTTTGATACAAATTTAGATATAAATTGGCGCTAGATGCCCAGCTGACGTCAGTTGTCATGCCGTTTCTCTGTATTTTGCGCCACACTGTTTTGTCTTGCCACAACGTAACGGCTGTTCGAATAGCGCCCAATAATGATGCATCAGTGACACTTTTGAGCACAAACCCAGTTGCCGTACCATTTTTAATCGTGTCAGGTGTTGTGTTATGCACGGAGTCCGCCAGTCCGCCAGTCGGTGAAACAACTGGTGGTGTGCCATAAGCTAAACCATATAATTGATTTAAGCCGCAAGGCTCAAAACGTGAAGGCATGATAAACAAATCAGCCCCAGCCATAATCCGATGTGACATTGGCTCATTGTAGCCAACATGGATGCTAATATTATTCGGAAATTGTTTTTGTAATTGGATAAAAGCCTCTTCCAATGCTTTTTCACCGCTGCCTAAGATGGCTATTTGGCAACCGTCAGCAACCAGTTGCGGAATAATTGGAGGCAATAAGTCTAAGCCTTTTTGATAGGCGAATCGGCTCACAATCCCTAGTAGTGGCGCTTCTGGTTGCGCGCTAAACCCAAGCTGTTGTTGTAACTCTTTTTTTACTGCTTTTTTACCTGCTATATTCTTAGCCGAGTAAGTTTTAATTAAATGGCAATCAGTTGCAGGGTTCCAGTCTTGCGTGTCAATCCCATTTAAAATACCTGTCAAGTCATTCGCACGTGCTGCGAGTAAGCCTTGCAGTCCAAAGCCATAATGCACGGTTTGTATTTCTTTGGCGTAAGTCGGGCTGACCGTACTGAGCTGGTCCGCATAAAAAAGACCTGCTTTCATAAATGAGAGCTGCTGATAAAACTCAAAGCCATTCATATTAAAATGAGCTGGAGGCAGTTCTAACTGGCTTAATACGTTGCCATTAAAATTGCCTTGGTAGGCCATATTATGAATACTGAAAATCGATTTAACTGATACTTGATCGACTAGTTTCATATAGGCGGGTGCCAAGCCCGTTTGCCAATCATTACAATGCACAATTTCTGGTTGCCAGTTTAGCGGAGAGTTGGGTGTTGATAATAAACTGGCCACTCTAGAAAGTACGCCAAATCGCAAAGCATTATCTGGCCAGTCGGCACCATTTTCATCTGTATAAGGCCCGCCAGAACGGTCATACAACGCTTCGTTTTGTATAGCAATGACCTCGACATCGCTATCTGGCAGATGACCAGTGAACAACGTGTTCGTGTGTTTTAATGCCTGTATAGAACAGACCTCTCTCACATTGGCTAATTTAGCGAGCACACCTCGGTAGGCTGGTAGTAATATTTTAATCTCACCATCAAATTTAGATGCGTTTTTAATCGCTTTTGGTAAGGCGCCACTGACATCGGCTAAGCCCCCGGTTTTAATCAAAGGAAATGCTTCTGATGTTACAAATAAGACGTGCACATTTGTTCTCTTATAGGATTTTATGAAAGATGTTATATTGACCGTTATTATAGAGTGTAATGATTAATTACTAAACGAAGGATTGGTATGTTGGTTGGACAATTTGTTGCAGTAGGGCTTGGCGCTGTCCTTGGCGCTTGGCTAAGATGGGGGCTAGGCATCATTTTAAATAGCACGACTTTTCCATTCGGTACTTTAGCGGCAAACTTACTTGGTGGTTTTTTAATGGGCTTAGCATTAGCTGCTTTTGTCACAGTTCCGTTAAATAACGAACTAAGACTATTTGTGATGACAGGTGCCTTGGGTGGTCTCACGACTTTTTCTACTTTTTCTGCGGAGGCAGTTGGATTTTTACATAAACAGCAATATGTATTGGCTTCAGCACACATGTTGAGTCACGTCATAGGTTCTTTGCTCATGACTGCATTAGGCTTTTGGCTATTTCATGCGTTAAAAAGTTAACTGGATAATAGTATAAAAAAAGCCCGACGTGTCGGGCTTTTTTAATTGGCTAAATACGCCTTGTTTACTTCTGCGTTTCTACCATCACCAAAGGAGCATCTGTTTTATCTGCCGCAGCATCTTTCTTCCAGTTAGCCGTTTTACGAGGTGCTTTTGGTTTTGTTTCCTCTACTGTCGCTGACTGTTGTTTGGAGCTGCTTTTAGTTTCAACTAGTTGCAAACCACTATCGGCTAAACTAACAGGCTTATCTGCTTTAGGTTTACGCTGAGGTCTTGCTTTTTTTGGCTTCGTTGCTGCTGGTTTAGCATCACTAGACTCGTTATCAGTTGTGCTATTTGGAGCATTTTCCTTTTCAATCGGAGCCTCTTGTGTTGAAGTTGCCTCTTGTTTAGGTTTTGTTGCTCTGCGACGCTTTGATGCAGGCTTTTTATTGGCCGTGCCATCATTGCTTGCTGCACTTTTGTTTTCTGTAGCTTCTTTTTCTACTGCTTCTTTGTTTGAAGTGTCTTTTGCTTCTGCCGTTTGAGCAATTGTTGGTTTTGCTTCAGGTGCATCTTTAACTGGTGCTGCTGCAGGA
>JBFJJY010000130.1:0-5157 GCA_041612055.1 Methylophilaceae bacterium
CTGAGTTTCATCAGACGCGGCAAGCACAATAGTTTTGCTATAATAGTGCTCAACTTTACACCTGTCCCAAGAGAAAAACAGCGTATTGGCGTACCAGTTTCAGGTCAATACAAAGAAGTTCTCAACACAGATGCAAGTTATTACAATGGTAGCGATATAAGCAATGGCAGCATGCAGTCTGAAAATATCGGGTGGATGAACCAACACCACTCGATCAGCGTAACCATTCCACCATTGGCTGGCATTGTAATCACATTAATTTAATAATAAACCGTTAGAATAACTTTAATTTACTAGAAAAATATATTGATAAATGGCAAGACTAACTCAACATCCTAGCTGGAAATTACTTTGTAAACATCAAGAAACCATTTCAGCGTTACATATGCGCAGCTTGTTTGAAGCTGATCCAAAACGTTTTGAGAAGTTTAGTTTAAAACTAGATGATCTATTGTTAGATTATTCAAAACATCGCATTACAGAAGAAACGCTAGACCTGCTGTTTCAAATAGCGCGTGAAGCAAAAATTGAAGCGTGGCGCGATCGTATGTTTGCTGGTGAAAAAATCAATATTACAGAAGACCGCGCTGTATTACACACAGCGTTACGTAACCGAAGCAACTCACCCGTCTATGTTGATGGTCATGACGTCATGCCTGACGTCAATGCCGTACTAGCGCAAATGCGAACCTTTTCTGAAAAAGTGCGTAGTGGTAATTGGAAAGGTTACACAGGCAAGGCAATCACTGACATCATTAACATTGGTATTGGTGGCTCAGACTTAGGTCCCGTCATGGTTTGTGATGCATTAAAACCTTATGCTCGCGCTGACCTTAATGTACATTTTGTTTCAAATATTGATGGCGCACATTTAGTACGCGCCTTAGAAAAATGCCATCCAGAAACAACCTTAATCATTGTTGCATCGAAGACTTTTACGACACAAGAAACCATGACCAATGCACGTTCTGCACGCGCATGGTTCCTCGAGAGTGCAAAAGATGAAGCGCATATTGCTAAACACTTTGTCGCGCTATCAACCAACGCCAAAGCAGTTACCGACTTTGGTATTGATGGTGCCAATATGTTTGAATTTTGGGACTGGGTTGGCGGTCGCTATTCTTTATGGTCTGCCATCGGCTTATCAATTGCCTTGTATGTAGGCATGGATAATTTTGAAGATTTATTGGCTGGCGGACATGCAATGGACAACCATTTCAAAACTGCGCCTTTAGAGCAAAATATGCCAGTCATCATGGCATTAGTTGGTATTTGGTATAACAATTTTTTCCATGCAGATTCGCATGCTATTTTGCCATACGATCAAAGCATGGCACGCTTCCCTGCTTATATGCAACAAGCTGACATGGAGAGTAATGGCAAATTTATGTGCCGAGACGGCAAACGTGTGCATTACAAAACTGGTCCAGTGATTTGGGGAGAAGCTGGCACAAACGGTCAACATGCGTTTTATCAGCTAATCCATCAAGGAACACCTACTGTACCAGCCGACTTTTTAATGCCAATTCATAGCCATTACGCCGTAGGCACACATGGCAATGAGCATCATAAAATCTTACTTGCTAACTTTTTAGCACAAACTCAAGCACTGATGTTAGGTAAAACAAAAGAAGAAGCGCGAATTGAGTTGGAAAAACAAGGTTTGTCAGGTGAGGCATTAGAAAAACTATTGCCGCATAAGATTTTTGAAGGCAACCGCCCTACTACATCAATTCTGTTTGATAAGCTTACACCAAATACACTGGGCAGACTGATTGCGCTTTATGAGCACAAAATTTTTGTACAAGGCATCATTTGGGACATTAATAGTTATGATCAGTGGGGCGTTGAATATGGCAAGCAAATTGCCAGCCAGATTTTACCGCAACTGACTAGCGACGAAGTGGTGACAAACTATGACAGCTCAACTAATGGCTTGATTAACTACACAAAATCTAAAGTTTAAGCCAAAAAACGAACCAAAACACAATAAAAAAGCTGGGATTTCCCAGCTTTTTTATTATCGAAAAAATACTAATCAATTTATCGCAATTTAATTCCAGTTGACTCGAGATTAAAACCGATGTTTTGAGCAATGCTTGCACCTAAGCGTTTAGCAAAGCGATCAGCAAAAGTTTCTCGATAAGTAAAATCAACGATTTCTTTATGTTTAATCACTTCTCTAGCAACATAGTCTGTACTGCCTAGCGCATCAGCCAAGCCAATATTAATGCTTTCCTCACCGCTCCAAAATAAACCACTAAAGGTATCTGGCGTCTCTTTTAAGCGTTTGCCACGCCCTTCGCGTACCACTGCCTTAAATTGCTCATGAATCTCGTTTAACATGCTTTGCGCAAAGGCCTCATGCTCAGGATTAACAGGTGAAAACGGGTCTAACATCGCTTTATTTTTACCTGCCGTTAATAAGCGGCGCTCGACACCCACTTTATCCATCAGCTCTGTAAAACCATAACCATCCATCAACACACCAATCGAACCAACAATACTGGCTTTATCAACATAAATTTTATCTGCAGCCACGGCAATATAATAGCCACCAGAGGCACAGATGTCCTCAACAACTGCATAAACAGGGATATCTGGATGCAGCTTTCTTTGGCGTTTAATTTCTTCATTAATAATCCCTGATTGTACTGGGCTACCCCCAGGAATATTAATACGTAAAATAAGCCCTTTTGTGCCTTTGCTATCGTAAGCGTCCGCTAAACTATCAATAAACGACTCAGCATTGACCTCACCGCCAGGCATAATGACGCCAGAAATATCAATCAATGCCGTATGCTCGCCCACTGCGGATTTGCCTTCTTTGACCACCCACCCAAGCGCATAGGCCAAAATGACAAATAAATAAATAAAGGTTAACACCTTAAAGAAAATACCCCACCGCCTAGCTGCTTTTTGCTCTTTTAAACTAGACATCGCCAATTTTTCAATGACTTCCTTTTGCCAGCGACTATCTTGTGCGTTGTTTTCTTCTACCATATTTCGTTTTCCTATGTAAATTTATAGAATGCTGTTTTTTAATTAATCAAGATGGATAATCACTTGATTAATTGTTTCTGTCACTTTTAATACTTGTAACTGCTTACCCCTGCATGGCCCAAACACACAATGCCCAGTATCTGGTACATAACAAGCACCATGGGTTGCGCAGATTAAAAAATCTTTTTCTGCGGTAAAAAACTCACCTTCATTCCAATCTAACTCTACTGGCATATGTGCACATTGATTGACATATGCATGTGCTTTACCATCAAAGCGGATGACAAAGCCAGTTGCATGCTCACCTAAATGAGGCAAGTCAAAACGTAGTCCACGTGATTTTTCCTGCAAATCGCTGCTATTAAACACAATGGTTTTACTAGGCATTTTGCAACAACCACTCACTTAGGTTATCAAACGTATTAAAAATTCCTTTTGGAGAAAACTTTAATAGCTGTTCACTCGTATGCGCGCCAAAAGTCACTGCTAGCGACTGCACTCCTGCGTTTTGTGCCATTTGCAAATCATAGGTACTGTCACCTATCATTAACGTACGCTCGGGCGTCGCCACAAGCAAGTCCATGAGCTCATCTAGCATTTGCGGATGCGGCTTTGAAAAACATTCGTCAACAGTCCGTGTCGCCTGAAAGTATTTAGCAATGGCTAAACGCTCCAAGTCTGAATTAAGACCTCGCCGACCTTTTCCAGTTGCAATCGCTTGTTTGTATCCACGTTTGGTTAGTTCAGCTATCAACGCTGCTGCCCCTTCAAACAAAGGGATTGCTTGCTCATTCGCATAATAATTAATTGTATATTGTTTTGCTAATGCCTGCGCTTGCTCATCAGAAATCTCACCAAACAAGGAGTGAATTGATTCACGCAAGCCCAAACCAATAACTTGACGCGCTTTTGTTAATGCCAATGTTGGCAAGCCAACTTGTTCGGCCGCAGCAACCAGTACGCGGGCAATCATACTAGTGGAGTCAGCTAGGGTTCCATCCCAATCCCATACAATTAAATCGAATTGCTTTTCGTTACTTTTAATCAATGCATCTCTTTCTGTTCTATCTCATTACTTTTTGTTCAACGACTGCATAAATTGCACCAGCTGGTTAGGTAAAGGGGCAAGCAAATGCAAGCGCTCATTGGTGATAGGATGATTTAACTTTGTTTCTATGGAATGCAAAAACATGCGCTTAAGCCCTTGTTTTTGCAATGCCTTATTCAACTCAAAGTTACCATATTTATCATCACCTGCAATCGGAAATCCTAAATGGGCAAGCTGAACTCTCAATTGGTGAGTACGACCAGTAATCAACTTGGCTTCGAGCAAACTAAAGCCATCAAAGGACTGCTTAAGATAAAAAATAGTTTCAGAAACTTGCGCTTGATCATATTTATCTTTTGCCTTGTCTGTCACCACATTAACACGCCGCTCACCACTTGGGAGCACATATTTTTGCAAATCTAACACCACGTGTTTTTTCGCGTCTTGCCACTCACCTGCGACCAAAACCGCATAGCGTTTATCCGTTTTATTTTCTCTAATTGCCTGATGCAATGCAACCAATGCCGAACGTCTTTTTGCTAATAATAATACACCCGAAGTTTCTCGATCCAAGCGATGGACCAATTCTAGGAACTTCGCTTTAGGGCGCTCTAACCGTAATTGTTCAATGACACCGCGACTCACTCCACTGCCTCCATGCACAGCAAATCCAGCAGGTTTATTTATAACCAACATAGCATCATCTTCAAACACGATGGCATCGTCAAATTGAGAGGTGCTAGGTGCCTCAGTAGCAGATGTCGCCTTTACGGATACACGCATCGGCGGGACACGCACAACATCATTTATTTGTAATTTTCGTGAGGCATCAACACGCCCCTTATTGACACGCACCTCACCGCTACGCAAGATGCGATAGATATGACTTTTCGGCACGCCCTTAAGAATTTTAGCTAAAAAATTATCAACACGCTGCCCTTCACTCGCCTCATCGACTAATATTTGTGCAGCAGCATGCTCACTTACCTGTTTATTTTCACTCACTTGTGCCATATTTTTTGCTTAAAATCTTAATTGCGCCTATACTCTAGTGTCGTTTAAATTTAGACAAAAACTATTTTAACGATACGGATTCAATTGAATAC
>JBFJJY010000131.1:0-5125 GCA_041612055.1 Methylophilaceae bacterium
TGGGTTGGTTTCTTACAAAGTGATTTCACATGATATTGACCCTATTTTGGCGCTGTCTTCACTACCAGTAAAAGCAGGCATAGAGCAAGTGGCTGATTTGATGCAAACTGGTTTTTTATCTATTGTGAGCGCATTGATTCTTATTGCTGCGATTGATGTGCCTTATCAGTTATATCAATATGCCCACAAATTAAAAATGACAAAAGAAGAAGTGCGCCAAGAAATGAAAGAATCAGAAGGTAATCCAGAAATTAAAGCGCGTATCCGTCAACAACAACGTGAAATGTCAAAACGCAGAATGATGTCTCAAATTCCAAACGCAGACGTCGTGATTACCAACCCAACGCACTACGCTGTAGCGATTAAATATAAAGAAAATAATATGCGCGCACCTGTTGTAGTAGCAAAAGGAGCTGATGTGTTGGCATTGAAGATTCGTGAAATTGCTGCTGAGCATAAAATCATGACGCTAGAAGCACCGAAACTCGCACGTGCTTTATTTGCCCATGCAGAGCTAGAACGTGAAATTCCAGAAGCACTTTATTCTGCTGTTGCCGAGATATTGGCTTATGTGTTCCAAATGCGCTTATTTAAAGTACATGGCGGTTTACAGCCTGATGTACCCGCAGCATCCACCTTGCCAGTGCCTGAAGAGCTTGATCCACACAGCCTATTACCTATTGCTAATTCAGCTGATACGGAGGCGTTTGCATCATGAACAACTTCAAATGGTTAAATGGCACAAATGGTCGTGCGCTAGCTGGACCAATCATTATCATCATGTTGCTTTCCATGATGATCTTGCCATTGCCCGCAATAGCGTTAGATGTGTTCTTTAGCTTCAATATTGCCTTATCTATTTTAGTACTATTGATAGGTTTACAAACCAAAAAAGTACTCGACTTTATTGCGTTTCCTACCGTGTTATTAGTCACCACCATGCTGCGCTTATCACTCAACGTCGCCTCAACCCGCGTGGTGTTAACAGAAGGTCATACAGGACCTGATGCTGCGGGCAAAGTCATTGAAGCATTTGGCCACTTCTTGATTGGTGGCAACTATGCCGTTGGTCTAGTCGTCTTTATTATCTTAACCATCATTAACTTTATGGTTGTCACCAAAGGTGCGGGCCGTATTGCAGAAGTTGGTGCGCGTTTTATGCTCGATTCGATGCCAGGTAAACAAATGGCAATTGATGCGGATTTGAATGCGGGGCTCATTGGTGAAGAAGACGCAAAAGCAAGACGCTCAGAAGTCAGTCAAGAGTCAGAGTTTTACGGCGCGATGGATGGTGCTAGTAAATATGTTCGTGGCGATGCGATTGCTGGCATCTTGGTTATTATCATTAATGTCATCGGCGGTTTGATTGTTGGCATGGCACAACATGATTTAGCCTTTTCTGACTCCGTTAAAATTTATACTTTACTAGCGATTGGTGATGGCTTAGTCGCCCAAATCCCATCACTTGTGATCTCAGTTGCTGCGGGTGTTGTCGTTTCTCGCGTGGCAAATGATGAAGATATCGGTGGTCAGTTGATTAGCCAATTATTCTCTAATCCAAAAGTGATTTATGTCACTGCAGGTATTGTTGCTGCGATGGGTGCAATTCCAGGCATGCCTAACTTTGCATTTTTGGTATTAGCAGCTACGCTAGCTGGCATTGCTTATTACGTAGAAAATCAACAGAAAAAAGCGCCAGAACAAACCGTTGAAGAGCAAGCGCCTGAAGTCGCAACAGAAGCAGAAGAAGCGAGTTGGAATGATGTAACGCCAGTCGATATTATTGGTCTAGAAGTCGGTTATCGTTTGATTCCTTTAGTCGATAAAACACAAGGTGGCGATTTACTGAAACGCATCAAAGGTCTACGTAAAAAGTTTGCGCAAGAGGTCGGCTTTTTAGCTCCAACTGTTCATATCCGTGACAATTTGGACTTAAAACCGAATGCTTATCGCATCATGTTAAAAGGCGTTGAAATTGCACAGGGTGAATCTAACCATGGTCAGTTCTTAGCGATTAATCCTGGCGGTGTGACGGAAGCCTTAGCTGGCCCAGCAACTAAAGATCCTGCATTTGGACTACCTGCTGTATGGATTAGCGAAACTGAACGTGACCAAGCACAGACCATTGGCTATACCGTGGTCGATGCAGGCACTGTGGTTGCAACCCATTTAAATCATATTATCTCGATGAATGCTGCTGAATTACTAGGTCGCGAAGAAGTACAAATGTTGCTTGATCATATTAGCAAAGAGTCACCCAAATTGATTGAAGACCTGACACCAAAACTCTTATCAGTTTCTGTTATTCAAAAAGTATTACAAAACTTGCTATCAGAAGGTGTGCATATTCGTGATATGCGCACGATTGTGGAAACACTGGCTGAACATGCACATGAAACACAATTGCCAAATGAACTCACCGCTTTTGTGCGCATTCGATTAGGACGCGCCATTGTGCAACAACTGTTCCCCACGGGCAATGAGGTCTCTGTTGTCGCGCTCGACAATAACCTTGAGAAGTTACTACTCCAGGCCACACAAGCGAATAACGCCAATGGCACTGCCATTGAGCCTAGCTTAGCTGAGAGTTTGGCTAATCAAGCAGAAGCAGCCGCATATCAACAAGAACAGATGGGATTGTCACCTGTGTTATTGGTGGCAGCGCCTCTTAGGGAAGCACTTTCAAAATTTTTGCGCCGCGCTATCCCACGTCTTCGTGTGTTATCACATGAAGAACTCCCTGATACTAGAACGATTAAAGTCACTAACCTTATTGGAGGTCAATCATGAACGTCAAACGCTTTTTCGGTAAAAACTCAAAACTAGCACTCTCACAAGTGCGCGAAGCTTTGGGAGATGATGCCATTATTCTATCTAACCGAGCAGTTAATGGTGGCAATGAAATTATGGCCTTCAGCGCTGATGATATGGATGCCATCACAACGTCGGAGGATACAGAAGTATCATTAAGTAGCGACGTGATTGAAGATAGCCGTATTTCTTCTCTTGAAGCTTTATTTCAAAAACGCATTCAATCTGACAGCACGCCTAGTAGCCCACCACAGATGACTGAAGCACCTGTGACAAATAGTCGATTTGAAATGGATGTCGAAGCAACATTGGCTCAGACAAAGGCGCAAGCAAAAGAGGTTAATGCGCAAATTGCCAGCATGATGCAAGAAATACGTAATATGCGTAATGTGATTGAGGCACAATTAGCAGAGATTTCTTGGGGCGCGACTCAACAACGCGAACCCATAAAATCCATGATTTTAGGCACCATGCTGACAGCTGGCTTCAGTTCTGGACTGTCTAAACAATTGGTTGATAATCTGCCAGAAAAGCAAAGCGAAGCAGATGCTAAGAAATGGGTAGAATCGGTATTGGTTAAAAACTTAAAAGCCATGAGCGAAGAAGAAGAGATGTTGGATAAAGGTGGCATTTTTGCTGTCATTGGCCCAACAGGCGTTGGCAAAACCACAACAACAGCTAAGCTGGCTGCCCGTTATGTCATGAAACATGGTACCGACAAAATTGGCTTAATCACCACAGATTCTTATCGTGTTGGCGGTCATGAGCAATTGCGTATCTATGGCAAAATTCTTGGCGTGATGGTACATAGTGTTAAAGATGAAGCCGATTTAAAAATCGCATTAAACGAGCTCAAAAATAAACACATGATTTTAATCGATACTGTTGGCGTTAGTCAGCGCGATAAAATGGTTTCAGAACAAGTGTCTATGCTGTCTGATCAACGTTTAAATATTCAAAAATTGCTCTGTATAAATAGCACAAACACAGGTGATACGCTGATTGATGTCATCAGAGCTTACAAAGGTCAAGGCCTTGCTGGTTGCATCATGACAAAAGTAGATGAAGCGATTACGGTTGGCAATGTATTAGATGTCATTGTGCGTGAGAAGCTAAAGCTGTTTTATGTCACCAATGGTCAACGTGTGCCAGAAGATTTGCATTTAGCGAATAAAGCGCAATTAGTGAACCGCGCTTTCCTACGTGGTCCTGCAAAAGACAGCCCATTCTTACTACAAAAAGAGGATCAACCTTTAGTCGTGGGCAATACGGTACGCACAGCTTCCACTAACAATGTGTTGGAGTTAGATCATGTCTAGCATGCACAATGACCAAGCTGCTGGATTAAGGCGCATGATGACAGGCCATCAACCTAAAATTGTGAGTGTACTCTCTGCCATTCCACAACTTCAGTCTAGCTTAATTACTAACCTTGCTGCCTCTATTGGTACGCAAGATTGTGATGTGCTCGTGATTCATACTGGACAAACAGCAAAAACAGATATGAGCCAATATGGAATTAAAGGCTTACCAACATTAACCGATGTTGCACAAAAAAAATTGGAGTTGGGGCAGTCGGTAAAAGATTCTAAACTGGGGTTTCTAGTTGCCAAGTTACATGCTACTCCGCTAAGCGCAAACAAGAATTATGATGTCGCCAATATTGCTTTGAATAAAACCGTTGAAAGATTATCGAATTTATTTGAAGTCATTTTGATTGATACCGCATTAGATAAAGACCACCAGCTACCATTGGCGATGCTAAACCAGCAGGACATTCTCATTCAAATGTCTTGTGATGCAGAGTCAATTAAAGAAGCTTACTCTCTCATCAAAAGAATCTATAACAACAGTGGTCGCCGCTCATTTGGCATTATCGTGAGTGATACAACTGATGCGCAAGCAGCAAAAGCATTCCGCAATATCTCTCAAGTCGCTAGAAACCACATGCAAGTTGAACTGGAGTTTTTTGGTGCTATTCCAAGCGACGATCATCTTAGCCGATCAGCTAAATTAGGACGTGCTGTTGTTGACGCCTTTCCAATGGCGCATGCGGCAAAAGCCTTTAAGAGCCTTGCACAACGACTTAACTATAAACATCATCATACGGCTGAATCAGCACTTGTATCGTTGATATAGGAAACCACTATGTATACCGCCACAGGAAATATAGACAATAAAGATGCATTGCTTGATCAGCATGCTTCGTTGGTCAAAAAGCTTGCATACCAACTTAAATCTAAACTACCTTCTAGCGTAGAGCTGGATGACCTTATTCAGGCGGGCATGATGGGGCTACTTGATGCCGTCAACA
>JBFJJY010000132.1:0-5100 GCA_041612055.1 Methylophilaceae bacterium
GCGTATCACTCTGCCAGTTTAGGCTTGCCCCCACTTTTAGGTTTTCAATTTGCGGCACTTTATATACCCCCGTTAAATGAGCTAAATGTCTAGGAGTAAATGAATTGACATTATCACCTTGATCGTTTTTCAAACTCATCAAGCGGGTATATCCAGCATTGATATTTAATCGATTAGTCACTTCCCCCGAAACATCAAATTCATAACCCTTACTAATCGCTTGAATACCGTCATAAATCGTTCTCACACCAACCATCCCAATTTGTTGAGCAACATTTTCTTGATCTGTTCTAAATACAGCAAAAGAGCTGTTTAGCTGTTTGTTAAACCAATCACTTTTAATGCCCGCCTCAATATTCTTACCTTTTAATGGCGCTAATGGTTGGTTGCTCGCATCTGTTTCGACTTGTGGCTTATAAATGCCAGTGTAGCTTGCATACAAAGTGTGCGTATCATTCAGATTATAAACAGCACCAATATAAGGCGTGAGCTTGTTGCTATCGTCAGCTTCTTGTGGAACACCATAACTAACGCCCTCCAACTCGTAACTTAGCAAGCTGCCGCCGATTGTCACTTTCAGTGCATCAGTTGGATTCAACTTAGCGGCTGCGTAAAAATTAGTCGTCTCTGTTGTAAAGTCCGCATTTTTACTCTCAGCACCATAAGTTGGCAGTGAAAAATCGGCGGCACTTTCAAAGCTAGTTAAAGGTACTCCAATTGGACCATTTCGACCGTAATCTTTAACATCCGCCTTACTGAACGTGGCGCCAACTACTAACTCATGTTGACGTCCCGCTAATTCAAAAGGACCATTGATATAAATATCAGCGACATTATCTTCGGTTGTAGTGTCGTACATACCCGGGTAACTAAACAATCCAAGCCCAGTGGCACGATCTTCGTTACCGTAAATATAATGAAGGCGTGCTTTAGAGTCCGTTGTTTTGTGTGTTAGCTGCCCTTTCGCTTTCCAATCATTATCAAAATAATGGGTGAGTTCAGCGAAGGTAATATTGGTGTCAACATTCCAATAAGTCCAGTCTGGCGCTGTTGAGTCTGAGCGTTTGTAATCACGCTTACTGCCATCTGCATAGAGCAGCGGTAAGCTACCCCAATTATTTCCACTGGAGTCATTTTGATGATAAGTGTGACCAAGAGCGATATTAGTGCTTTCACTTAAATCCGCCTCAATCACACCGTACAATACATTTCGTTCTGTACTGTAACGATCAATATAAGAATTTTTATCTTGGTGTGCTGCAACTAAACGTCCACGCACGCTACCATCTGCATTTAATGCGCTAGAAACATCGGCATCTAGGCGGCGATTGTCCCAAGACCCTGCCGAAACATCCACTTTTGCTTGAAAATCTTTTGTTGGACGTTTGCGAATAAAGTTGATGGTAGAAGACGGGTTGCCTGTTGCTGTCAATAAGCCATTAGCACCGCGCAAGATTTCTATGCGGTCATAAATCGCTAAATCTAAATCGCCATAGTTCGTACCGTAAGTGATAGGCGTACTAATGCCATCTATTTGAAAATTCGTAATCTTAAAGCCACGTGCAGTGTATTCGGTACGGTCGGTCTCAAAGGCTTCAACTTTAATACCTGTGGTGTAAGCCAGCGCATCATTCACTGTTAATACACGAAAATCATCAAGCTGCTGCCGAGTGATAACAGAAATTGATTGTGGTGTTTCTTTAATGCTAGTGTTTAATCTTGTTGCCGTTGCGGTATTTCTAATGGTGTAAGATTCAGTCTGCTCTGAAGGAATTTCCCCCTTAATATTATCAGCCTTGACCTGTACCACTGCCATGACTTCAACATCGTCAGCGCTGACTGCAACAAGTGGTAGCGCAAATAATAACGCTGAAACAAGCGCTCTTTGGCGCCCTCTATAAGTAGATTGCATATTACTCCCCTGTGTTTAAAAACTATTTGGCTGGCTACAGGTAAGTGAATACGGTTGCTGGCTACATATAATGGTTAAGTGTTAATTTCGATAATAAAAATAAATGATCACAATGATTGGTATGGATAGCGCAACTAGAGAGATGCTTTCTAAAACACCATCTTCTAATAGCGCAATGATTAGGCCAAATAGCGTGAGTACGCCAAGCACAATTGGCCACTTGAATATCTGTTTTAAATTTTTATTTCGCATAAATAAATGTGTCACCATAAATTAGTACGCCTCACTGAGCCTGATTTGTGTTTCTATGTCAGGCACATCCTGATTGCGTTTTTTCCACCAGAGCATTAACCCTGTCCACAAAACAATAATGGTTAAGATATCCAATATCGCCCATATCACCTTAAGCGTCATGCCGCCATAGTCGCCAAAATGAAGTGGCTGTGAAATCAGAAACGCTGTCATATACCACGGAATTTCTCTGCTATCTGTTAGCTCTGCCGTCTGCGCATCAATTAAGACTGGTTTATATAAACGTGCCGTTAATGGCGAGTTACCATTCATAAAAATGCCGTAATGATGCTGAGTAGAAAAAGCGGTGCCTGGAAAGGCGATAAACGCTAAATTCAAATCAGGCTCAACTTTCTTAGCGACATCAATACCGGCCTGAATAGAAGCAAAGCGCGTTGGCGGCGGCAAGTCTTTGTAGGGTGCGACCATTTCGGCCATTTGATCCGCCTGCCAATAGTTCACCACCAACTCAGACCATGCATTCACAACCCCAGTTAACCCAACAACAAAAACCCAAACTAATGTGACAACACCTAAAAAATTGTGCGTATCTAAACGTTTTAATTTAGCTGCACGGTTTTTACGGATTTCGCCAAATGCAATACGTCGCATAAAGGGTGCATATAAAATAACACCTGATACCACCGCAATCACCATTAAAAACCCCATCAAGCCCAAAAACAACATACCAGGCAAACCTGCAAATAAATCAACATGCAGCCTAAGCATAACGTGCATAAAACCTTCATCAAATTTCGGCTCATTTAATATTTTTGCCGTTCTTGAATCAATCATTAAGAACTTATTGTCTTGATCGAGCGGTGTTTTTCCTAAGCTAACAAACCAAAAAGTCGATTCGTCAGGCTCTTTAAACACATACTGAACCACATCATTTGGATAACGTGCTTTTGCACTAGCAATCACCGCATCCATGCTGGCGAGCGGGGTGTCTGCTGCCATTGTTGGCGGCTCAACTTCATCGCCTAATAGGTGGCCAATTTCATGCCCAAAAATTAACGGTAAGCCAGTCAAGCACAGCAATAACATAAAAACGGTACATACGAGGCTTGACCATTTATGCACCCAAGCCCATGTTTTGATTGAACCCATATTCTTTACTCGCCTGCTTTAGGCTCACTAACAAAGCCTAGCTTAGTCACACCTGCATTTTGTGCTGCTGCCATGACTTCGGCCAACACTTGGTAGCGTGTGTTTTTGTCTGCACGAATTTGCAGTTCAGGTTGTGGTTTTAAATCAGCAATTTGCAACAATTTTTGTTTTAGCTCTTCTTGCACCAATGGCATATCATTCCAATAGAGTTGCCCACCGTCATTAATCGCAATGCTCACGATTTCAGGCTTATCTTCAATTGGTTGACTGGTTGCTTGCGGCAAGTCAATTTTGACTGCATGCGTTAATAATGGCGCTGTAATAATAAAAATAACGAGCAACACAAGCATGACGTCAACCAATGGCGTGGTGTTGATTTCACTCATTGGCTGCGTATGCTCTCCCGCACTAAATGGGTTATTGCCTATCATGCTGTCACTCCAGCATCGACCTTCACACTATCTCGGCTAATATCCGCCACATTATTGCGCATGGTCACTGGATTTTTAATCACCAATGGCGCACCTGTTGTTAATAATGTATGCAAGTCTTGTGAAAAGTGCTCAAGCTCTGCCATGATATTTCGATTTGCTTTGACGTAAGCGTTATAGGCAAGCACGGCAGGAATTGCAACGGCAAGGCCAATGGCGGTCATAATGAGCGCCTCACCAACAGGGCCTGCTACTTTATCAATCGATGCTTGCCCACTTGTGCCAATTGCAATCAGCGCATGATAAATACCCCACACTGTGCCAAACAACCCAACAAATGGCGCGATGCTACCAACTGTTGCTAGCAGAGATAAGCCTGACTCCAAATTTGATTGCTCTTGCGAAAGTGCACGACGTAAATTACGTGCGATAAATTCATCTTGACTGCAAGATGCTGCCAAATTTTTGCTGGCATGTTGTTGGTGATGCTGAGCAGACTCAACGGCTGTAATGACCAAGCGATACGCTGGCACCTTTGTTTCCGACATTTGCAACGCTGCTTGTAGCGTCGGTTTAGCCCAGAAGTTTGCTAAATAGCGTTTAATGCTAGATTTAGCCTTATGCCCCTGATATGCCTTAGTCACAATATAGTACCAACTAAAAACTGACATGAGCAGCAACATCACTGCGACAAGAACAGAAACTAAGCCGCCCTGCACAATAAAACTAAGCCATTCTAATTGTTGAATCATTTCCATCTCATTTCCTATCAATAAATTTTTATAAAATTATTATCTTTACAACATCAATTACTAAAAAACAGCGATAAAATCAGCAGAAAACCTGATTTTGCATAATCACACTAGCTATCTAACGAAAAATTAATCGGCACTAACACATAAGCACTTAGTGCTTCCTTACCTTTGCGTGCTGGAATAAATCGCCAGCGTTTGACGGCTTCTAATGCCGATTCGTCTAATCTTGATGAACCACTACTTTTTTCTATGGTGACCGAATCCGCTTTGCCTTCCGCAGACACAAGCACCTTAAGTAATACGCGCCCCTCTTCACCCACTCTGCGAGAAATTCTCGGATAATTTGGCGCTGGGTTATTTAAATACGCCACCCCAAATTTAGGTTGCTCGACCATCTCTTCTACTGGCGCTGCTTTAGTTGCTGCTTTTTGTTCTACTACTGGTGCCGCTTCTGTTTCCCGCGCCTGCTCTTCGACAACAGGTTCTGTTATTGCCTCAACCATGGTCTGCTCTGGTTGTGCCACTGGCACTATTTTCTCTACCACTTTTTTTTGCTTTACCACGACTTTTTTAGCAACTTTGACAGGTTTAATCACAGGAA
>JBFJJY010000133.1:0-5082 GCA_041612055.1 Methylophilaceae bacterium
AATATAATTTTTTGAAAAGGAGTTAATAATGTTTAAACAGCTATTTGATGAAGCCTCTTCTACCCTAACTTATTTGATTGCTGATGACGAAACGAAAGAGGCCGTCATTATCGATCCTGTAAGTGAGCATATTGATGACTATGTAGCATTAGTCAAACAACATGGTCTAAATCTTAACTATGCGTTAGAAACGCATGTTCATGCCGACCATATCACTGCCAGTGGTCAGTTAAAGCAGCGATTAGGTGTAAAAACGGGTGTCAGTGAACAATGTGGGGCAGCAAATGCTGATTTGCAATTAAACGATGGAGATGTCGTTACTTTTGGCAGAGAAACAATACAAGTGATTGCAACGCCCGGTCACACAGCTGGTAGTCTTTCATTTTTGTGGCGTGATAGAGTATTTACTGGTGATGCTTTGCTAATTAACGGGTGCGGCAGAACTGACTTCCAAAGTGGCGATGCAAGTACTTTGTATTATAGTATTACGCAAAGAATTTTTTCTTTACCTGATGAAACATTGGTATATCCAGGACATGATTATCAAGGGCGGCGAGTGAGCTCAGTCATGCAAGAAAAACTAATTAACCCGCGTTTGGCTAATCAATCGCATGATGAATTTATTGCCATTATGGCGGCGCTTAACTTACCAAAGCCACGGTTAATTGATGTTGCAGTGCCTGCTAATCGTAAATGTGGTTTAGATGAAACCGATGTATTGCAAGGATAATTTCATCTTGTGGCATTTAGCGCTACAATCGTGCAACACTTATTGGAGGCTGACATGCAAACGGCAGTACAAAACTTAGACTGGCTAACCGCTTTTCCTGATCTGGCTGGACTTGAATCGTCAGCCAAAGAAATTTTATTAAAGTACGCGCGAATTGTAGAAGCACCAGTTGGCACTGTTGGTTATCGTGAGGGTGGCTCATGCGGTGCATATGTGATGCGATTAGCGGGACAGTCTCGTGTGTTTAAAATGTCTTCAAGTGGTCGTGAGATTTTGCTCTATCGCGTGCATGCTGGCGAAACGTGTGTGATTACCACAACTTGCTTGTTAGGAAATAGTGACTATCCTGCTTCGACCATTGTAGAAGAGGCGATTAGAGATGTGATTGTGCCTTCTGCTGCTTTTAACCAATTGATGATTGATTCAAAAGTATTCCGTACTTTCGTCATGACTAATTATGGTGCATTAATTAGTGATTTAATTGTGCTGCTAGATGAAGTTGCATTTCATAATCTAGATGCGCGGTTGGCTAAGCTATTACTCGAAGCCGGAAGTGATAGTGTGAAAAGAACCCATCAACAAATTGCTGATGAGCTTGGTACGGCGCGTGAAGTGGTTAGTCGACAAGTTAAACGATTTGAACAAAAGCAATGGGTCGCATTAGGGCGCGGCCAAGTAGAAATTCTTGACCGAGCTGCCTTGACTAAATTAGCACAAAGCTAATTATCCAATTACATAGTACAACCAGGTTTCTTTTGAGTAGGTGCGGCGCTGACGACTACAGCATTATTTGATTCACGTTGTACGACACAGTTGTTGCACCGCCCTTTGACTTTATCAAAACCTTTAACAGTATCCAAGCCTTTAACATCTTTAAAATTAGCATTATCAACATCAGCATCGGTTAAGTCTGCACCAGTCAAATCTGCACCAGTCAAATCAGCTGAAACCAAATCTGCGCGATATAAGTTGGCATTGCGTAAATTAGCACCTCTTAAGTTGCCAAAAGTAAAGGCGGCAATATTTAAATCAGCATCTTCAAAATTAGCCCCTTCAAAATTACCACCGACAGAATCAAATTTCATTTGACCCATGGGTTGGTTGCCAATATCTAAGCCAAACCGACCTTTTCTTGCATCAATGCCACGCATGTCTACCTTGCCTAAAGTACCAATCACACGTGCATTAGTTAAGTTGGCATTTTTAAAACTAGTATTACCGAAAATGGGTTGAAAGATTGTTGCATGACTTAAATCAGAACCGCTGAAATCAGCGTTTTCAATCCGTGCCAAATTCAAGTAGGCATAGCGTAAATTAGCATGGATTAACTTAGCGCCCATTAATTCTGCCCCAAAAAAACTAACGTTTTGCATATTGCAATGGCTTAAATCCATGCCATTAAAAATTAAATAGCCTGCATCACGATTACTTAAATCGCAAGATTTACTATTGATTTGCGCTAAGGCGTCAGCTTGACTGATTTTAACTCTAGCCACTTCTGCTTTATTGTCATAGAAGGTTTTTGCGGCACTAATCATATTGTCGGGATCCAATAAAAATGAATCTCTAGAAGACTCTAGCGCAAAGCAATACTGTTGACTTTTATAGATTTCATTAATTGAGCAATCTGTTTTTTTGTAGACGCCTTTAGATAAAGCATATGTGCAATGATTATCAAATGCACCAGATTCTGCAGTGAAAGTTACTGTACTAAAAAGCAATACAATCACTACTGCCAATAATTTAAAAAAACGCATACCAATCTCCAGTCAGTCCCATGAATACTTCAATTTTGAATGTTGCTATCTATGTAGCACTTCATATCAGTATAGGCCCAAAAAAGTGCAATACTGTAACTACGGTCACACAGGCAAATAAATGAAGCGGTGCGCTAATGAAAATCATGATTCGGCATTAAGCGGTCATAATGAAGTCAGCTAAGTTTTTTTAAAGGCGTTAATTGTCTATCTGCAAAGCAATAGCAGAAAAATGCTAAAAGGAGAACTTAAAATGGTTTTGAAGAAATTAAATCAGATGTTATTGGTTGGTGTTGTGTTTGCAGGCGCATCAATGAGCGCCGCGGCAGGACACGATGCTTTTGACGACCGTGCACGCGTAATATCTGCTACGCCACAAATAGAGCGTATCAATACACCGGTGCAGGAATGTCATACTGAATATGTGCGTGAAAGTGTGTATGAAAATAGAGGCAATTCAAATGGTGGTGCTATTGTTGGTACAATCGCTGGCGGCGTGATTGGTAGCCGCTTTGGTGGTGGCAGTGGTCGTTTAATTGCCACAGCGGTTGGTGCTGGCTTAGGAGCAGTGATTGGTGATCGTCACGATAATCGCTATAACCAGCCAACCGAGCGTGTTGTCATGCGCCCAATTGATCGATGTGTGACTGTCGATCGTTGGGATACGGTTAATCGCGGCTATTTGGTTGAATATGAATACAACGGTCGTCGTTACACAACCGAAACTGCAGAACATCCTGGACGTTATATTCCTGTTGATGTCATTGTTCGTCCTAGTGGTTATGTTAGCAGTGTTGAATATCGTTATGATAAGCGCGATTACAAACACAATCGTGGACAGGATAAAAAGAACTATCGCCGTCACTATTAACAGTTAGAATGCGCTGTTAATCATTTAAATAAAAAGCCGCTAGAGCGGCTTTTTTATAATCAGCAACTATTTAATCCAGCTGTTCTATAATCTAAGATTCAATCTTAGATTCGTTAATCACTGGGAATGTCATTGTTAAAAGCAATTTACCAACACTTAGCTGCTTTATTTAGTCAACCTGAAACCAATGCTGCACAAGCTTGGCAAGCGCATGGCGGTGAAAAAGAGCATGCTTATTGGTTGTTTGCTACACCAGTCAATATGCAGTTGGGGCGCGATAGTTACTACCTTACTGATCCTGCGGAAACGCCAGTAAGCAAAGAAGAAAGCATGATGTTGATTGAAAGTTTAAATACCCATTTTGCTGGGTTAGGGCTTTCATTTTATTACCTAAACGACATTTGGTTTTTAGGGCTAGATAAAGATCCAAAAGTGATCACAACGCATATTAAATCAGTCAAGAATCAAAATATTGCAGACCATTTTCCACGAGGAGAAGGGACGCTAGCTTGGAATAAGCTACAAAACGAAATTCAAATGTTGTTGTTTAGTCATGCTGTCAATGAAGTACGTGAGGCGCAAGGGTTGCCAGTCATTAATAGTTTGTGGTGTTACGGTCTGGGTGCTTCCAACAAAGCAACGAGCACGCGCAAATAAAACGAGTCCAGTTCAGTCATGCAAAAAACAATTATTCAAAGACCCGTAGATAGCGCAATAGTCAATCAATTAGTCGAGTCAGGTGTTTCGCCTTTATTGGCAAGACTGTATGCGGCGCGTGGAGTGAAAAGCATTGATGCAATCAGTGCTTCTTTAAATCAAATTATTCCACCCAATCAATTGACTAATAGTTCAGCAATGGCGAAGTTATTGGCTGATGCGATTGCTGATAACAAGAATATTTTAATCGTCGGAGACTATGATGCCGATGGGGCAACCGCAACAGCAGTAGCGGTAAAGGGTCTACTGAGTATGGGAGCGCAAGTTGATTTTTTAGTGCCTAATCGCTTTGAGTATGGGTATGGTTTAACACCTAAAATCGTACAATTGGCTGCTACGATGCAACCTGATGTTATCGTGACTGTCGATAACGGTATTGCGAGTGTTGAAGGTGTGATAGAAGCGAATCAGTTAGGCATACAAGTGCTAATTACCGATCATCACTTGCCGAGTGATGAGACACCGCAAGCAGCGTGCATTGTTAATCCTAATCAACATGGTTGTGATTTTCCGAGCAAAAATTTAGCGGGCGTTGGTGTGATGTTTTATGTGTTGCTATCTTTGCGTGCTGAGCTGCGTGAACGAGGCGCATTTGCTGAAATCCAAGAGCCCAATTTAACCGAGTTGCTCGATTTGGTTGCCTTAGGCACGGTGGCAGACTTGGTGAAATTGGATGCGAATAATCGCATCTTAGTTGAGCAAGGCTTGCGCCGTATTCGTGCAGGCGCTTGTTGTGCCGGAATCACCGCTTTATTGAAAGTGGCTGGGCGAGAACAATCACAAGTGAGCGCGCAAGATTTGGGATTTTATGTGGGGCCGCGACTGAATGCGGCAGGGCGCTTAGATGATATGCGATTGGGGATTCAATGTTTGTTAGCTGGTGAAACAGAAGCCATGACCATTGCGCAATCGCTACATGATTTAAACAGTGAGCGGCGCAGTATTGAATCGAGCATGCAAGATGAAGCATTAGCCAGTTTAGATATGATTAGTATTGGCGACCAATA
>JBFJJY010000134.1:0-5074 GCA_041612055.1 Methylophilaceae bacterium
ACTTGTGGCATCTCATCCGACGATTATCAGGCGACGATGCCTACGAGCGCTATTTAAAGCACCATGCTGAATTTCATGCTGCAACGGTTGATGCGCCACCACCACTGTCACGAAAAGCGTTTGTTAAACTGTGGCAAGACCATAAATGGTCGGGTATTAATCGCTGTTGTTGAAGCGCATGACCTGATTGCTAAGCTGCGAAACGTTTCTGGTATGAGGCGCGTAGCATCCAAATGCCAACTAACACCATTGGTAAGCTTAACCACTGGCCCATCGATAAACCCAGTCCTAATAGCCCTAAAAAGTCATCAGGTTGGCGTGTAAACTCAACAATAAATCTAAAGCTACCATAGCCAATCAAAAATAGCGCAGATATGGCACCAGTCGGCCGTTGTTTATTTGAAAACCACCATAATATAATAAACAAGACAACACCTTCTAACGCAAACTCATAGAGTTGTGACGGGTGGCGAACGAGGTTGTCTGCCTGTGGGAAAATCATGCCAAAACGCCCATCAGTGACACGACCCCATAACTCGCCATTAATAAAATTGCCCATGCGGCCAGCACCCAAACCAATTGGCACTAATGGCGCAACAAAATCCATGGTTTTTAGCCAAGGCTGCGGATGTTTTTTATTGAATAAAAACATGGCAACCAAAACACCTAAAAATCCACCATGAAAACTCATGCCACCTTGCCAGACTGCGAATATCTCTAATGGATGATGAATGAAATAACTGGCTTGATAAAACACTACATAACCTAAACGGCCACCTAAAATAACGCCTAATGCTCCGTAAAATAGGGCGTCATCAATCATAGGTTGATTCCAGTTAAACCATGGCTTGTGCTTGATTTGATATTTGCCTAACAGCAAAAAACCCAAAAATCCCGTTAAGTACATTAGTCCGTACCAATGAATGCCATATGAACCAAGATGAATCGCTATCGGGTCAAACTGGGGGTGGGTAACAATCATCTATATCCTTTTGGTTGTTTCGCAAGTAAGTTTCGCAAATTATACGTGCTCATGCCTATTGTGAATATAGCGGTGATGTATCGTCTGTGGTTACGGAGAGTAATCGTATTTTGTCAGTGAGTAGTAAATCAGCTTTAATATGGTGAGAAGCTAGCAAGATAAAGGTTGCATCAGTTAGAATATCATTTCATTTAGTTAATTTTAGGTTTTTTTATGCCTCAGTATCGCTCTCGAACTACCACGCATGGACGCAATATGGCTGGCGCACGCGCTTTATGGCGTGCAACGGGCATGAAAGATGGTGATTTTGATAAACCAATTATCGCGATTGCTAATTCATTTACACAATTTGTGCCAGGTCATGTGCATTTGAAAGACATGGGCCAATTAGTTGCCCGTCAAATTGAAAAAGTAGGTGGCGTTGCGAAAGAGTTTAATACCATTGCGGTGGATGATGGTATTGCCATGGGACATAGTGGCATGTTGTACAGCTTGCCCAGTCGCGATTTAATTGCAGACTCAGTTGAATATATGGTGAATGCTCACTGTGCAGATGCATTGGTGTGCATTTCAAATTGCGACAAAATTACTCCAGGTATGCTGATGGCAGCGTTGCGCTTAAATATTCCTGTAATCTTTGTGTCTGGCGGACCAATGGAAGCGGGTAAAGTTAATTGGCAGGGTGAGGTCATCAAACTTGATTTAGTCGATGCGATGGTAGCTGCGGCTGATGATAAAGTCAGTGATGAACAATCTGATGCAATTGAGCGTTCAGCTTGCCCAACTTGCGGCTCTTGCTCTGGCATGTTTACCGCAAACTCAATGAACTGTTTAACAGAAGCGTTAGGATTAAGCTTGCCAGGCAATGGCTCTACTTTAGCCACACATGGAGCACGCAAAGAGTTGTTTTTACAGGCAGGACGCACCATAGTTGATTTGGCTAAGCGTCATTATGAACAAGATGATTATTCTGTCTTGCCGCGCGCAATTGCTAACTTTAAAGCATTTGAAAATGCCATGAGTTTAGATGTGGCGATGGGTGGTTCTACAAATACAGTGCTACATTTATTAGCCGCTGCGCATGAAGCCGGTGTGGACTTTACTATGAAAGATATTGATCGGATTTCACGCCATGTGCCGTGTGTCTGTAAAGTAGCGCCAGCAACTGCCAAATATCATATGGAAGATGTCCATCGTGCTGGTGGCGTGATGGGGATTTTGGGCGAGTTAAATCGAGCAGGAGTTATTCACGGTGAATCGCCGACTGTCCACAGTGCTACCTTGAATGAGGCATTGGCAAAGTGGGATATTGCCGTTACCGAGGATGAAGAAGTTAAAAAGTTTTATCGTGCAGCCCCTGGCGGCATTCCAACGACAATTGCTTTCAGCCAAAGTATGTTATGGCCATCATTAGATGTTGATCGTGCTGAGGGCTGTATTCGTGATAAAGCGCACGCTTATTCACTAGATGGTGGCTTAGCCGTGTTGTACGGCAATATTGCATTGGATGGCTGTATTGTGAAAACAGCTGGTGTCGATGACAGTATTTTAAAATTTACTGGCCGTGCACGTATTTTTGAGTCACAAGATGCTTCAGTTGAGGCAATTCTTGCCGATAAGATTATTGCAGGGGATGTTGTGGTGATTCGTTATGAAGGGCCACGTGGAGGCCCTGGCATGCAAGAGATGCTTTACCCAACTTCATACTTGAAGTCTAAAGGGCTTGGCAAGGAATGTGCTTTACTAACGGATGGACGTTTTTCTGGCGGTACATCAGGTTTAAGTATTGGACATGCCTCGCCTGAAGCGGCTGAAGGTGGTGCGATTGGGCTGGTAGAAGAGGGGGATATCATCGAAATTGATATTCCTAATCGTACAATTAATTTAAAGATTAGCGATGCGGCATTAATGGAACGACGCACTAAAATGGAAGCAAAAGGCAAACAGGCATGGAAGCCAGTACAACGAGAACGTTATGTTTCTCCTGCTTTACGTGCTTATGCTGCGATGAGTACAAGTGCTGCTTTTGGTGCGGTGCGAGATGTATCGCAAATTGAAAAAGGATAAACATGAATACAGAGGCAGCAATGTTAGAAAGTGCTCCAATAACACAAAAGCGGCTTAAGTTGCATGCGCACGTTAACCAGACACAAGATGAGTCTGGCTTGCAGTATTTGGAAATTGATAATCCATTAGCAACTGCTAAAATTGCTTTACAAGGTGCGCATGTGATGACATGGCAACCAAAGTTTTTGGCAGATCCTGTTTTATGGTTATCTAGTAATGCGCGCTTTACTAAAGGGCGCTCGATTCGCGGTGGCGTGCCTATTTGCTGGCCGTGGTTTGGAAATCATCCAACCAATAGTACCTTTTGCCCACATGGTTTTGCACGTGTGATTCCATGGCGAGTTATGGATGTCGATGCTACACCAACAGGTGCAACCCGCATTATCTTAATGATGCAAGTGACTGAAGAGACTAAGCGTCAGCTGTCCTATCCTTTTGAGCTGAGTTTAGTGATTACCATAGGTCGCCGTTTGCGAGTGGACTTGGCTACGACTAACCTTGCTGATCATCCATTTGTCATCAGTGAAGCGCTGCATACATATTTTAATGTCAGCGACATTGCTAATATTGAAATTAAAGGTTTGCAAGATTGTGTCTATGCCGATAAGCGGCTTAAATATGAGCGTAACGTAGAGCATAATGCATTGACCTTTGATGGAGCTGAATATGATCGCGTTTATATTGATCACAGCAGCGATTGTGCGATTCATGATAAGGGTTATAACCGTATTATTCATGTATCAAAATCAGGTAGTGACACCACCGTGGTTTGGAACCCTGGCGCAGAAAAAGTGGCGCAAATGACTGATATGGGAACGGCTGACGAGTGGCGTAGGACAATTTGTGTTGAAACCACTAATGCCCTAGATAACATGGTGGTGATTAATCCTAGTCGTAAACATGTGTTAAGTGCTGAGTATTATGTAGAAACCATGTAGTGAGTAATTAAAAATTGTTGATGTAGGTCAACTTTTTAATGTTGTGTAGCGTTGATGTATTGATTACAGATGTAATTTATTGAAGATTTATTAATTGTAGGTATGATACAGCTTGTAGGGAAGCGGTTCTTTTAGGTGTTTAAGGAGATAACATGAAAGCATTTTTAATAATGGTAGTAACTGCTAGTGCGTTAATGATGGCTGGTCAAGCATCTGCAAACGAAGCATTGGCAAAGAAAAGTGGTTGTTTAGCATGTCATGGTGTAGATAAAAAGGTGTTGGGCCCAGGATTTAAAGATATTGCAGCAAAATACAAAGGCGACGCATCAGCTGAAGGCAAGCTAGTAACTAAAGTAAAAGCCGGTGGTAGTGGTGTTTGGGGTCCTATCCCAATGCCAGCAAATAGCCCGCAAGTAAAAGATGCTGATATTCAAACTATTGTTAAATGGATATTGTCACTTTAGTCGCGTGATTTGATTGCATTTAAAAAAAGCCAGCATTTGCTGGCTTTTTGTTTACTCAGTTTTTTTAATGAACAATGTTGAGTAAATATAAGAAGACTGAACATATGGCGACTGGCGCAATGATGTTATTGGCAATTCGCCAGAGCTTGTAAGTTTTTGCTGTTAGATCTAGCTCGTCCTTAGAGTGATTTTTTTTCATAAAGTAACCAGCAAAAATCGCCATTAATAGCCCGCCTAAAGGCAACATAATGGTACTTGTCAGCTTATCTAAAGTATCAAAGATACCCAGGCCAAAGATGATTTCCACTTCTTGCCAGATATTGAAAGACAGTAAAACACTGATGCCGACAGCCCATATCAAGACGCCTAGACCAAAACAAGCTTTTTTGCGACTAATTCGCGTATTCTCAACTATCCAAGCAATGGTCGGTTCTACTAATGAGATAGCAGAGGTTGATGCTGCAAATGCAACTAATAAGAAAAATAAGGTGCCAAAGAAGTTACCCCAAGGCATTTGGCCAAAGGCAATTGGTAGTGTCTGGAAAATAAGGCCAGGTCCTGCATCTGGTTCTAATTGGTTAGCAAAAACCAAAGCATAGATAGCCAGTCCGACTAGTAGACCA
>JBFJJY010000135.1:0-5072 GCA_041612055.1 Methylophilaceae bacterium
GACATATTAATAATTTGCATGAACATTTTGGTATGCAAGTCATTGTTGCTATCAATCACTTTACCAGTGACACATCAGCAGAAATAGCCGCTTTAAAACAAGCCGTCACTCCGCTGGGATGTCCAGTTGTGGTGTGTAAGCACTGGGCTGAAGGTGCTGCAGGCGCAGCAGATTTGGCGCATCAAGTGGTCGCGAGTGTTGCAGCAAAGCAATCCCAATTTAAACTGCTTTATGCAAATGAAACACCGTTGCTAACTAAATTAGAAACCATTGCCACCAAATTATATGGTGCAACTGGCGTGAAGCTAAGTGATGAGGCACAGCAGCAACTAGCTACTTTAAGTGCAGAATATCAACATTTGCCAATTTGTATTGCCAAAACACAATATTCATTTTCAACGGATGCAAAGCAACGCAATGCACCGACAGGTCACCTATTAGAAGTTAAAAGCTTGCGCTTATCGCGCGGAGCAGGGTTTGTTGTTGCATTATGTGGCGACATTATGACCATGCCAGGATTACCAAAAGTGCCTGCTAGCGAGCGCATCACCGTTAATCAAGCAGGGGTTATTACAGGTCTTTCTTAAGTAAGATGATTGATCTGATCTATTTATTCGTTCTATGCAAATCATTCAACAAGGCGCAGCCGCCGAACAAACTATTAATAAGTCTAAATTTCTTGCTTGGACTGCACACTGTGAAAGTGAGCGCGAGGTTGGTGCATTTTTGCGTGCGATTGCAGCACAACATCAAAATGCCAGCCATTTGGCCTATGCCTTTCGCATTAAAACGCCTGATGGACTTATTCCTAGATTTTCAGATGCGGGGGAGCCTTCTGGTACAGCAGGAATGCCGATTTTACAACGGATAGAAGGCCTTGATTTGGTGAATGTTTGTATTGGTGTGATTCGCTATTATGGTGGCGTTAATTTAGGCAAGGGTGGCTTGGCACGCGCATATGGAGGCACAGCTAAATTAGCACTCGATGCCTCAACATTAAGCCCTTACATAGAAATGCAACAATTGGCCCTCACAATAGCTTACAATCGCCTAGATGAACTGACAAAGGTCTTGTCGCAAATCAACGGTGAATTATTAGATAAAACCTTTGATGAACATGTACACGTTGTTGTTCGTTTGCCATCAGCCGAACAACCAGCTTTTATGAATCGATTTACCAATGAATATGCCAATTAAACCCGGTACTAAAGTTGAAATAGCGACATGGATTATCATGACCTTAGCCATGGCTTATGTGTTGAAGTTCAATCTATTACCAGGTCTACTAGCGGGTCTGCTGGTGTTTGAATTGGTGCATGTTATTTCACCTTATATTGCCCAAAAGTTCCCTGGCTACGCCGCTAAAGTGATGGCTGTTGGTCTGTTAGCCATCGTTGTTGTTGGATTGCTAACATTGGCAGTTGTTGGCTTAATTGCTTTTTTTAAATCAGATTCTGGCAGCTTAACCAACCTGATTGGTAAGATGGCGCAAATTATTGAAGATTCCCGCAGCATATTGCCAGATTGGCTGGATTCTCGTCTCCCAGCAGACGCAGTGGTCTTGCAGCAAATCGTGACAGAGTGGCTACGTGACAATGCATCTGATCTACAGTTTTTGGGTAAAGAAGTCGGGCGCTACGTTGCGCATATTATTATTGCGATGATTATTGGCGGCATGTTGGCGTTGCGTGAAGCAGTCACAGATGATCGCTATAAACCATTTGCAAAAGCGATGATTCAGCGCACAACATTGTTTGGACGCGCTTTTAGAAATATTGTATTTGCACAAGTCAGAATCTCCGCAGTCAACACGGTTTTTACCGCAATTTATTTGGCAGTTGTATTGCCATTAATGGGCGTTGAATTACCGTTTGTTAAAAGCATGATTGTGATTACTTTTATTGTGGGCTTGCTGCCAGTGGTTGGCAATCTCATTTCTAATACAGTGATTGTGATTGTGAGTATGAGCCATTCATTCTCGATTGCTTTAAGTTCTTTGGTATTTCTGGTGATTATTCATAAGCTAGAATACTTTTTAAACGCACGGATTATTGGCGGACAAATCAGAGCCAATGCATGGGAATTATTAGTTGCAATGGTATTAATGGAAGCAGCATTTGGCATTGCAGGTGTCGTAGCAGCGCCTATTTATTATGCGTATATCAAAAGCGAACTTAGGGCACGTGAGCTAATTTAAGCAATAAAGTCAAACATGCTTAAGAGTTAAGCATGCCAAAGATAAGCCGCTAAAATAATGCCTAACATTGCCACCGTGATGGATAAAATAAACGCAATCTTACTAGAATAAACAGAAGGTAATTGTGTGTCGGATAGGGTGGCAGTAAACCGTTGATGTTGAATGGCGGCCGTTGCAATCGATAAAGAGCCAATCACCACAAAAGCAATACCAAGGGCTGACGACAGGGGTGAGCTGACGTTATGCGATAAAGTTGGTGACTCTAGCGCTAATAACTTAATAAATAAACCAAAACGCGAAATAACAAATCCCAATGCAATAATGGTTAAACCTGTTCTTAACCAAGCTAATAAAGTACGCTCAGCAGCAAAAAAGACACGTGGGTCATTATCAGTCGCCATTAAATTCCTAAGTTGCGGTTAATCAATATCGTGTTGATGCTCAAATGCCACTCAGATGCGTTTGATTGAGTTTTTTGTGACACAGTGCTTGATTATCTGGCTCACAAGCAAGGCTCATCTCATCCAAATAAAAATCCTTGCTAGCAGCTAATTTTTGCGACTGTATGTTCTGTTTTTTTGGCTCATAAATATTAATGCCAGTAATGATTTTTTTCAGACCAGCGACATAATCAAAACTATGTTCAGTGGCATCGCCGCTGATGCGTTCAAGTTGCATCGCATCGAATCCAACTAACCGAAAGCGCGTATTTTCATAACGGAATTTAAACGTATGCTTGGTAGTGTGATAGCCGCTACATTTGAGTTTGTAATTTAATGCTACCTTGACCAGTCCGTTTTTGATGTTTATCTCACCCGCCTCAACCAAAGGGTCAGCCAAGCAAGGTTTTTGAAAATCATGCTCAGTCGGAAACCCATTCGCAACATTGAGCACTTCCTTGTAGCCCGTTGCTGTTTGAAACAAAACCATCATTTTTCTTGGGTTCATATTCAATATTTTTGGGCCTATCACGCGATTTCTTTTGAGGTAAGTCGGATCCGTGTTTTCGACCACCATAATCGCATCGTCTTTACCATCATGATTAATATCACCCAAAGTGTAATAAACCAAAATCCAATTTTTGGGCACCATGTCATTAATCATCTCAACCTTAGCTTCGCCAAAAGCTGAAGTTGCGCTTAATAAAAAAACAATGATAACAATTGATTTTAGTAAACTCGCCATATTGGCTAAAAGCATATCATGGCAATTTAGTTTTTGCGATAATTGCTTTATAACCAATCGGATAATAAAGATTCTTATAGTCAAATGTTGTATTTTTCGCAAAGGCTGAGCCTGTTGGGGGGGGGATTTAACACGCTTGCATGCTGGCTAAGGTCGCGACAGCATCATGAAAGTACGATGAAATGACTATGAAAGCACTGAAAATAACATTTTCAAACTAAGCACAATCAGCAGTAAAGCAAATATCTTTTTTAAAGTTGCAACTGGTAATTTGTGCGCTAGCTTTGCCCCGTAAGGTGCAGAGATAAAACTAGTCGCCGAAATGAGGAGCACAGCTGGGAGGTAAACAAAACCGAATGTATAATCAGTTCCTGATGTCACTGACCAGCCATTGATAATATAGCCAGCAGTGCCAGCAACTGAGATGGGCAAACCAACTGCGGCAGATGTCCCAATCGCCTTCTTAATATCAATATTCTGCCAAATAAGATAAGGCACGGTTAACGAGCCACCTCCAATCGACACCAATGCCGATACAGCACCAATACCAGAACCCGCTAATAATAACCCGCTACTTCCAGCTAGCGTTCTGCTTGGTTTTGGCTTTTTGTTTAAAAACATTTGAATTGAAACAAACGCCATAAATAAAGAAAAAAACAAAGCAAGGTAGATAGAAGGAATGCTAACCACAAAAAACGTAGTGATGAAGGTGCCCAAAATAATGCCAACTGACATCACTTTGACAATATGCCAAATAATAGCCTCTTTTGCATAATGCGCCCTCATGCTCGATAAAGAAGTCACAATGATAGAAGCCATTGACGTACCTAACGCTAGATGGACGACTTTTTCAACAGGAATACCTTGATAGATGAATAGCGTTGTCAGCACAGGAACCATAATGCCACCACCGCCTATACCAAAAAGCCCAGCCATAAAGCCGACGAATGCGCCAAGCGCTAAAAAAGATAAAATCCAGTGAGGTTCTAATAACATTAAATTTTCCTGTTGATGAAGATGTAACGTCAGCAAGCAGGGACTTAATGAAGCGCGCGGATTTCAGGAAGTTCCTCTGACTTGCCTTGTTCAAATCTATATTTTCTAATCTAACACTTTCTCAAATATCATTGTGGCTTGTACTTTGTCTCCCCCGAGAAAACCCTTTGACCCTGATGAAGTGGTAGAAATTGTATGCAGTCTATACCCCAACGCTACTTGCTTGTTAATTGTTGCCTGTAGATTGGTTAGGCTTGATATTCCTGATCCTGTTCCTATTAATTTTTCTGTTAATACAACCTGAGTTACAACATACATATCTCCAGCTTTCCCCTGTGTGGAAATTGCTTTTGCATCAAATCCAAATCCTGCCATTTCTTTCTCCCTATTTTGTAAATAATTTATCAATTTGAACGAACGTTAAATAGATACCTAAATCAGCCCGTGTAGGGCGTATCCGCTTGCGGTACGCCGTATGTGATAAGCATGTTTCTCATGCGGCGGACTGTAAACGAGTCCGCCCTACGAGTTCTTGATGGATGGGTTAAGCTTTGCTAAGCAACAAAGGTTATTTTTGACCTGAACGTTCTTTTTCATATTCTTCATAGGTTTTTTTATTCAAATTTTCTAAACACCGCTCAGTTTCGCTGGGAGGCTGGCTGCGACAGTTATTTTCAGCGCCTCGTTTTACACC
>JBFJJY010000136.1:0-5065 GCA_041612055.1 Methylophilaceae bacterium
AAACCGGGGGGTAAATTCGGAATGATCTCTTCATCCAACTTTTTCTTAACGGCATCAATAATGGCTACCGTATTTGTATTAGCAATTTTGACAATACCGATACCCACCGTTGGTTTACCCTTATAACGTGCAACTTGACGGTTATCGGTAATGCTATCTTCTACCTTAGCAATGTCTTTAAGATAAATGGGTGATCCCATTTTTTGTTTGACAACCATGTTTTCTAAATCACGGATATCATGAAACTCTAAGTCCAGCTTGATGAGTTGCTCGGCTTTGTCACTTACTAAAAATCCACTTGGGAGTTGAACGTGCTCGCGCTGAAACGCTTCAATTAAGTCATTAGCGCCCAATTTATAGGCCGCCATGCGCTCAGGAGAAACAGTGACACGAATAACACGGTCACGCTGACCGCCAAATCTAATTTCACCAACTCCATTAATAGTTTCAAGTTTCTTCTTCAATACATTGGTGGCATATAAATTTAATTGTTGAATTGTACGGTCGCCATTTAATGATAGCCAAATAATAGGGCTGGCATCAGAGTCGACTTTTCTGACGGTTGGCGGGTCGGTGTCAGTCGGTAAGCGATTTAAAATCTGACTGATTTTAGATTGGACTTCGTTAAATGCAACATCAATATCTTTATCTAAACTGAAGGTTATGCTGATGCTAGACACGCCAGGAGAAGAGGCCGAACCAATATGATCAATGCCAGGCGTTGTATTGATGGCAGATTCAATGATACTGGTAATGCTAGTGTCAATGACTTCAGCATTCGCACCACGTAAGGTGGTGGTAATGGTAATAACAGGAAAATCGACCGATGGAATACGATCAACACCGATACGGTCATATGAAATGAGGCCAAATAAAATAATCATGCCTGACACCATCCAAGCAAGGACGTGTCGTTTAATGGAGAACTCAGGAAGTGTCATATTTAAATTTCTGTGGCTTTAGGCTCTTTTGCAATCTCTACTGGCGCTTTGTCAGTTAAAAATCCTGCGCCGTCGACTACGATGATGTCATTGGCCTTTAATCCGGAGCGTATTTCAACCAGCCCATTTTGACGTATGCCTGATTCAATAATGACTTGATGCGCAATATGATCACGCACCACATAAACCACTTCACCCGCTGGGCGAAGCACCAGGCTTTGTTCAGGAATCATGGTGGTAGCAGGGCGCTCACTCAACACCACAGTACCAGTAACGGTAGCGCCAGGCTGCCATCCTTCAGCGTTATTCACATCCGCAATCACATCAATAGTACGGGTGCCTTCTGCAATTAAAGGTTTTAAATCACGAATGACAGTTTCTACTACTTGATTGCTCGTTGGTGTTTTGAGTCTTACAGTTAAGCCAGGTTTGAGTTGCGAGCCCAGCTGCTCTGGAAAAGGTAAGTGCGCACGTAATATTTGTTTAGACACAATCTGCACGATGGGGTCGCCTACGCGCAGGTAGTCGCCAGTATCGACGGGTTTGCTTTCAATCGTGCCACTGACTGGTGCAATCACTTGTGATTTACTGCTGTCATGGTTGATACTAGCAACGCGGGCTTTAGCAGCGGCGAGTTGTTGTTTTAATACATTTTCTTGCGCAACCTCATTATCGACAGCGTTTTGGGAAATAAAATTTTTGTTAACCAAGGCTTGATTACGAGAAACAATTTTACTTTGATTTTCTAACAGCGCTTGTATCCTAGCCACTTCTGCCTGCGCTTCGTTACGTTGCATGATGTAATCGGTGGCGTCTAGCGTTGCGATGAGTTGGCCTTTTTTAACAGTATCTCCAGTATTAACATGCACCTTAATTACGCGTGCTGCCATTTCAGCCGCCAGTGTTGGATTGACTAATCCCTCAAGTGTACCCACTGAAGTTTGTGTGACTTCAATCGCCTGATTTTTTACTGATGTCACAGTCACTAAAGTGGCTCTGACGTCTGATTGTTTATCTGCAGACGCACTATCAGCACCACATGCATTAAGCAATACAGAAAGAAAAAGAGCTGAAATAACGGCAGAATATTGATGCATAGTTAAACGGTTCAATCTTAATTATTTTAAAGTTGTTATAGTTAATGAATTGATGACCAATCAAAAAATGGACCTGGATCTGTTTTGCGTCCGGGTGCAATGTCTGAATGCCCAACAATATGCCGAATAGGGTAAGCTTTTTTTAACGATACCAGTAATGCATTTAATACTTGGTATTGCTCTGGTTCAAATGGTTCAAAGTCTGACCCTTCAAGCTCTATTCCGACCGAAAAATCATTACATCGTTCACGGTCTTGCCAACTTGATACGCCAGCGTGCCATGCGCGTTTATTACATGACACAAATTGAATCAGTTCACCATCGCGTCTAATCAAAAAATGGGAGGATACTTTAGCAGTGTAAATCTGCTGGTAATAAGGATGTTCATTTGGATCAAGCTGATTGGTAAACAAAGCAATAATGCCATTTCCTCCATATTCTGTTGGCGGCAAGCTAATGTTATGAATAACCACCATGTCGATAACGCAATCATGCATCCTGTCATCGTAATTAGGCGATGCTATTTGCCTAGCGCTAACGACAATGCCTTCGTTATTGATACAGTAAGACAGATTGTTGGATTTTTTCATTATGTTTATTTTATGTGATTTCTTAATAAAAACGGGCGCTCATGTAAAATAAATCAATTCTTAATTCATTGATATTTTATATGGTCTTTATTGCATTATTAACCATGTTGTTGATTATCCTGATTGCAGCAGAGGTGTTCACCAACGCGCTAGAGCATTTAGGTGACAGACTAGGCCTTTCCGAGGGGGTGACAGGCTCTTTGTTTGCCGCAATTGGGACAGCCTTGCCAGAAACGATGGTGCCTTTGCTGGCTATTTTTTCGTATAGTGAACAAGCTGGCAATCTAAATATTGGACATGAAATTGGTGTTGGTGCCATTATCGGCGCACCATTAATGCTATCAACTTTATCTATTAGTCTAATGGCGATGACGGTGTGGCGTCGTCGTGGGTTTACTGGTCATCTTAGACCTGAGCGGACAGGGTTGATTCGGGATTTAAACTTCTTTTTGGGTGCATTCTCTTTGGCGATTATCTCAATGTTTATTCCACATTCTCTGCCGCTCGTTCGCTATAGCATTAGTTTTATCATGGTCTTCATCTACTTTATTTATGTGTTGATGACAATAAAAGCATCAAAAGCCTTGGTGGATGATGGACATGGTACTGAGGCAGACAATGGTTTGTTTGTCAGTAAATTTGGCTTGCCAGACAATATGATTATGATTGTATTGCAATTATTGCTTGGCTTAGGATTATTGGTTTATGGCGCAAAAGGATTTATTAATGAGGTTGAGGATGCCGCAGCCATGATTGGTATCTCTACTTTATTACTTTCGCTATTAGTGATTCCAATTGCGACTGAGTTGCCAGAAAAGGTCAACAGTATTTTATGGATACGTAAAGGGAAAGACACGTTGGCGTTCGGCAACATTACAGGTGCGATGGTGTTTCAAGGCACTTTGCTCCCAGCGATTGGAGTGTTGCTAACGCCATGGCAGGCGCAGACCGAAGTCGTTTTAGGTTTGTCTGCAACATTGATAGCCACTATTTGGCTACGCTTACTCATTGCAAAAGGTGGATTATTGGTGTGGCATTTGTTAGTGAATAGTTTGATTTATGTGGCTTATTTATTATTAGTTCTGTACTAAAGCAAAGCTAGCGTTCTTCTAACATCTCGTCGTCGGTATCTTGTGCATCGTCTTTTGCCAGTCCGAGCTTTGTTAGTCGATAGCGCAATGTTCTAAAGCTCACGCCGAGTAGTTTTGCGGCGGCTGTTTTATTATGATTAGATTTTTCTAATGCTTTGAGGATTTCACGTTTTTCAATATCTTCTAGGTAGTTAGGTAGACTGGTATCATTATCTTTGGTTGCGCTAAATGCTGCGGAATCAGCATTGGTGATATGGGTTGCCTCATCAATTAATAAATCATCTACGCTGATTTTTTTGCCGTCACACAAAGCAAGCGCACGCTCTAGCATGTTTTCTAACTCACGAACGTTACCAGTAAACGGACGCGAAGCAATCAGTTTACTTGCTTCTGCCTCTAGAGTTGGGATGGCAATAGATTGGGCATGACAAAGTTTTTCTAGCAATTTTTGTGTTAGCTCAGGAATGTCTTCAGGATGGTCGCGCAAAGAAGGCATTTTGAGTTGAATAACATTCAGACGATAATACAAATCTTGTCTGAACAGGCCTTGTGCCATCATTTCCGTTAGATTCTTATGGGTAGCACTAATGATGCGGACATCGACCGCCTCCTCTATGGTGTCACCCACTGCTCGCACTTTCTTCTCTTGGATGGCACGCAACAGCTTCACTTGCATTAATAAGGGTAAATCGGCTACTTCATCTAAAAATAAAGTGCCTTTGTTGGCTGCTTGAAATAAGCCAGAGGTGTCTTTTACCGCACCAGTAAATGCGCCCTTTTTGTAACCAAAAAACTCGCTTTCCATTAATGTTTCTGGAATAGCGCCGCAGTTAACGGCAACAAAGGCTTCGTCTCTACGTGAACTGTTTTGATGAATCAACCTAGCGGCAAGCTCTTTACCACTGCCAGATTCCCCGCTGATATAGACTGGCGCTTGACTGCGAGCTAGCTTTTCTATCATGGCACGAATTTGATTCATGGCAGCAGAGTTGCCAATTAAATCGGCGGTGTTGTTAGATGCCTTGCTATCTGTGCTAGAAAGTTTGAGCGCAGACTCTACTAAGGGACGTAATTGTTTTAGCGAAATCGGTTTTGTGAGGTAATCAAATGCACCCGCTTTAAGCGCTGAAACAGCGTTTTCTGCACTGCCATAAGCGGTGATGACGGCAACGGGCAGTCCGCTGTATTCATTCGAAATATGGGTCACCAAATCTAGTCCCATACCATCAGGTAAATGCATGTCTGTTAAACACAAATTATATGTTTTGCTGGCCAGCATATGCTTGGCATCGTTAATATTGCTTGCACTATCAGCATAAATATCCATGCGCTCTAGTGTTAATACC
>JBFJJY010000137.1:0-5064 GCA_041612055.1 Methylophilaceae bacterium
AACCTAACCAACATCAAAGAAGGCGAAACCGTCGACATGATGCAAATGGCTGCTATCGTTGGAGCTAACTTAGCTTAAGGCTTTAATCCCATAAAGCTGAGCTTCAGACGTTGCAACTCAACGTCATTGCTATAAATGAGTCATTTAGTGGTTAAAAAGTTAATCACTCATGACTCATTTTTCGTTTAAGAAAGTCTAGTATATGAAAATTTCTGCAGTTCTTTTTGACATTGGCGGCGTTTTGATCGAGCTTGATGGCTTACCATCACTGGCAAAACTATTAAATAGCCAACAATCACATGATGAAATATATCAAAAGTGGATGGCCTCTCCTGCTGTCATTGCACATGAAACTGGCAAGCTTTCTAGCAATGCTTTTGCCGAGCAAGTTGTCCAAGATTTAAACATCAAATTGAGCCCTGATGCATTTATGGCTAACTTTGCAACATGGATAGTCGGCACATTTCCACATACCTTCGATTTGCTAGAGGCGATACCCTCGACATTGCCTGTTGCCGCACTCAGCAATACCAGCGCAGCGCATTGGGTGCATGTAGAGTCAACTGGCTTAACAGACCAATTTGATCATTTATTTTTATCCCATGAGATTGGTTACTTAAAACCCGATCATCAAGCATTTCGAGCGGCTGTAGAAGGCTTGCAATTGCCCGCTGAAGAAATCATTTTCTTTGATGACAATATCGATAATGTTAATGCAGCCAATGCATTTGGTTTAAAAGCACATCAAGCATTTAATCCTTTGCAAGCCAAACAAGTATTAAGTCAATACGGAGTGTTGTAACAAAGCCACTTGCATCCTCAGCGCTTGCATATTAAGCTGGTCGTTACAATAAACGACAATGCTGAGGAGCAAACAATGAAGCTTGAGTCTATCGCGTTACACCACGGCTATACATCTGAGGCTACCACCAAAGCGGCTGCCGTTCCTATCTACCAAACGACTTCTTACACCTTTGACAATACGCAGCATGGTGCCGATTTATTTGATTTAAAAGTACCCGGCAACATCTACACGCGCATCATGAACCCAACGACAGACGTTTTAGAACAGCGGGTTGCAGCGATGGAAGGTGGTATAGCTGGTTTAGCGTTGGCTTCTGGTATGGCGGCTATTACCTATGCCATTCAATGTATTTGCGAAACTGGCGATAACATTTTAAGCACTAGTCAACTTTATGGCGGCACGTACAATTTGTTTGCACATGCATTGCCAAGACAAGGTATTGAAGTGCGTATGTTTTCACATGACGATTTTGCTGGCTTCGAAAAAGCCATTGATCGCAAAACAAAAGCCATTTTTTGTGAGTCTATTGGCAATCCTGCAGGCAATATCGTCGATATTCAAAAACTATCAGAAATCGCGCATAAGCATGGCATTCCCGTCATTGTTGACAATACCGTTGCGACGCCTTATTTATGCAAGCCATTTGAATTGGGGGCTGATATTGTTGTGCACTCTCTTACTAAGTATATTGGCGGACACGGTACCTCTATCGGCGGCATGATTGTCGATTCTGGTCAATTTGATTGGGTTGCTAACAAAGAGCGGTTTGCCATCTTAAATGAGCCTGACCCTTCCTATCACGGGGTTGTTTATACAGAAGCATTAGGCCCTGCCGCTTATATTGGTCGCTGCCGTGTTGCACCGTTAAGAAATACTGGAGCAGCGATTTCTCCGATGAATTCCTTTCAAATCCTACAAGGGTTGGAAACGCTCGGTTTGCGCATGGAAAGGCATTGTGAAAATGCGGAAAAACTGGCTGAGTATTTGCAAAATCATCCTAAAGTCAATTGGGTCAACTACGCGGCCTTGCAAAATAGCCCTTATTACCAAAATTGCCAAAAAATCACCAATGGTAAAGCATCTGGTATTTTGAGCTTTGGTATTCAAGGTGGTGCAAAAGCAGGTGAGCAATTTATTGATGCACTTGCCATGATTCTGCGTCTTGTGAATATTGGCGATGCAAAATCTTTGGCTTGCCACCCTGCCTCTACCACACACAGACAGCTCAACGAAGCGGAGCTGAAAAAAGCAGGCGTTAGTGCGGATTTAGTTAGAATCTCGGTTGGTATTGAAAATATTGATGATATTATTGCTGATGTCAGTCAGGCTTTAGATAAAGTAGTTTGATTATGTCTATGGTGATTGTTGCAGTAGTAGCAATAATGCAATAATCACCACACATAAAATCAAGCAAATGCCCTTCCAAAAAGCAACAGGGTTACGCTCGATTAACGGCGGTCTAGCCTTATTTAAAAAGGCTTGATTCGGTTGTTTAAGATCAAAAATAAATTCAGATATCGCTTCATATCGTTTGTAAGGGTCTGGATGCACAGCTTTCATAATGGCATCATCCACCCAAACTGGTATCTCTCGTCTATCATAACGAATGAAATCATAAATCAGTTTATTTTGGTCTGATTTACCCTTTATTTTTGCGACATTAGTGCCATAAGGCAGCTTACCAGTTAGCATTTGGTAGGCGATAACACCTAATGAGAACAAGTCGGAGCGCACAGTCCCCTCCTCACCTAAAAAATACTCAGGAGCGCTATATTGCGCTGTACCCAAAATCGGATCTTGGTCGATTGGCGATGTTATGTCAGCCAATCCTGCAACACGTGTGGAGCCGAAATCAATAATTTTAATGGTGCCAGTGTGATCAATCATGATATTCGCTGGTCGCAAATCCTGATGTAACATTTCCAACCGATGAAACGCACGCAAGCCCTTGGCTATTTGTTCAATCATCTCTCTGACTGTTTGCAAATCTGGCTTTGGGTTATCTAACATCCATTGTGTTAACGTCTGCCCTTCTATATATTCAGTCGCCACATACAAATAATGTCGTTTTCTCTGATGGGCACAGGGTCTCATGACATGGGCACTATTGATGCGTTTAGCAATCCACTCTTCAAGTAAAAAACGCTCTAAATAGGCCGGATTGTCGCGCATATCAACAGAAGGTGCTTTTAATACCACTTGCTCTTTCGTCTCAACATCTACTGCCAAATACACATGGCTACGGCTGGAAACATGAAGCTCTCGAATCACTTCATAGCCATCAAATACCATTCTAGGTTCCAGCGGTGGTGGAAACGGCAACTCGGTTAGCTGTTGATAAAGCTCATCTACATTTTGATTGGGTAAATCATTCACGCGCACCAATTGCAAAGTCAGGTTATCATCACTTCCTTTTGCCAGCGCTTCATTGATGATGAGTTGAGCAGCCTGTTGCAGATTGGCTTGATGATGGGCAATCGTCTCCGTCACAAATCGCTCACTCACAAACTCATAAACACCATCGGTAGCAAGTAAAAACACATCCCCTTTACTCACATTAAATGTATGGTAATCAATCTCTAAATGCTCCTCTATGCCCAAGCCGCGACTAAGATAACTTTTATCCTCAGAAAGCCATACACGGTGGTCTTTTGTTAACTGTTCTAAAGCATTGGGATGGACCCGATAAATCCGCGTATCGCCTACATGTAGGATATGGGCTGTCGTTGATTTAAACACCATGGCACTAAAGGTGCAGACATAGCCTTTATCTTTATCATATCGACTAATTTGATTTTGACGTGTTTGAGTATAAAGCCATGAGTTGATTGCTGTTAACACGCGAATCGCCGCTGTTTTAACAGACCACATTTCTGATGTGCAAAAATAGTCTGCCAAAAAACCTTTGACGGCAGCCTCGCTCGCTTCTTGGCTGACATCACTGCTACTAATACCATCGGCCAGTGCAATCGCAATGCCTTTTGCACTTAATTGCGGTTCTAGCGGAATGGTCGCAGCATAAAAATCTTGATTGATTTCTTTGCGACCTTTATCCGACAATTGTGCAACTTCAATACTTAAGTGATTCGACATATGATTGATCAGCTTTATGTTAAAAAAGCGCCAGATAATCTCCAGCGCTTTTTAAAAACAGGCTCTCGTCTACCAAGACTTATAAGGCAAAAACTTACCATTCATGGTCACTACGACACGATCACCTTTGGGGTTTTCTTCTTTTTCAACTTCCATTGAAAAATCAATCGCACTCATAATACCATCACCAAACTTTTCTTGAATCACTTCTTTCAGTGTTGGTCCGTAAACACCAATAACTTCATAAAGGCGATAAATTAATGGATCTTGCGGCACAGCTTTATCCCACTCTTTAGTTGGATAAGCTTGTAACGCCTTAGCCACTTCTTCATCTAAACCCAAATACTGAACAATAGCAGTTGCTTGCGCTTTACTGGCACTATTCATCCCTAAGCAAGCTGAAGTCAACCAAACTGGTGATAATCCTAACGCTTCAGCAATCTTTTCCCACGTCAATCCTTTTGCTACTTTTGCCGTCACAATGGCATCGGTCATACTTTGTTTATTCATTCAAAATCTCCTTTGGTTAATATTTATTTTATTCGTATCAAAAAGCCTCAGCATTAACTTAAAAAAACATCAATACTGAAGCTGCACTTGAAAATTAAAGTGTGCGTTTTGGTTTGGTTTTAATGTGTGTTGTGTAAAGTGTTAAGCCAGTAAATGCAAGGCCACCAACTAAATTACCCAATGCCGTTGGAATCTCATTCCAGATAAAATAATCACTGATTAAAAAGTCACCGCCCATGATCATGCTGAATGGAAACAAGAACATATTCACTACTGAATGCTCAAAACCCATAAAGAAGAACAAGAAAATTGGCATCCACATTGCAATGACTTTACCGCTAACACTAGTTGAAATCATCGCGCCAACTACACCTAATGAAACCATCCAGTTACACAACATGCCACGAACAAAAATGGTAAACCAGCCAGCAGCTCCATATTTGGCATAACCAAGCGTACGTGCTTCACCAATGCCCGCTACTTTAGTTGCAATATCGCCACCGTCGGTATTAAAGCCATAGGTGAAAATAAATGCCATCATTACCGCAACGGTTAACGCGCCCATGAAATTACCGACAAAAACCCAACCCCAATTACGTAGAATTTGCGGCCACGTCACACCAGGACGTTTATCTAACCAAGCTAGTGGCGTTAAC
>JBFJJY010000138.1:0-5055 GCA_041612055.1 Methylophilaceae bacterium
ATCGCAGCCTATGTTGTTTGTAAAAATTCTTGCGAGGTATGGAGAATGGTTAAACCCTTAGCAATCTAACCATTCCCCACAAAATACCACTTCTCCCCACTATTTTTCACTATAGTTAAAAAATAAGCTTTATGCAAGCTTTTTTTCTTTCTACTCAATGACTTAGCGCATTTTTTGTATAAAAACAAATTTCATAAAAATCATATAGTTATAGTATTAACTGAATGTTAAATGTGAGTAGTGTCTAGTAGGTGATTGAATTGCTTGTAGCCACAAACGTAGTGGATAAAATCACTCAATTCATGCGTATAATTTGTTTAAATCAACCGCAAAAAACAACATAAAACCGCATGGTTAGAGACACTATTAGCAACTTCAACACCTTTAAATAGCAAAACAAATCAACACTTGAAGTGTTAAAATGTCATTGAAGTTAGCCAGACAGTCGCCGTTACTCTTTTGAGTGAGGGAGGAAAGTCCGGGCTGCACAGAGCAAGATGACGGCTAACGGCCGTACGCCGTGAGGCGAGGAATAGGGCCACAGAGACGAGCGTATTTAGTTACGGTGAAACGCGGCAACCTCCATCTGCAGCAAGACCAAATAGGCTGGTAATAGGCGTTGCTCGCGCTGCCAGTGGGTAGGTTGCTTGAGCGTGTGAGTAATTGCACGCCTAGATGAATGACTGTCCTTGTAGCAATACAAGACAAAACCCGGCTTATCGGCTGACTTCAAACTAACTCAGCAAATTAAACGCCTTAATCCCCTGCTAATTAAGAGCTACGATTAAATTAACAAATCATGTGTCAGTGATATCACCATAAGGCACTTTTGAAATTATTCACTGTCTATAAAAAGTGTAGTCACGATATTTAAATGTACGATTTAAAAAAGGACTAAATATGGATTTATCACCACATGAGTTAAGCAATCTTTTTGATCAACTTGGATTAGAGTCAAATCAGAAAGCGATTGAAGCGTTCATCACAGAGCACAGCCCTTTGGATACCAATACCTTGCTTGCAGATGCGAGTTTTTGGACAGACTCACAAGCTGCATTTTTACGCGAAGAAATATTGAATGATGCAGATTGGGCCGAAGTGATTGATCAATTGAACGAAAGATTACACGCTAAAGATTAGCGATACATAAAAGTAATTAAAAAGGCGCCATAAGGCGCCTTTTTAATTTAGATGACTAGCTAACTTTTTTGGGTTAGTTGGTCATAACTGGTCATAAGATTTTTATAATCAGGAATATGATTGGCAAATAGCGTCGCTAAACCCTCCACATCATTACGCCAATCACGATGTAACTCACAAGCAACACCAAACCATGTCATCAGTTGTGCGCCAGCAGCTGACATACGATCCCAGGCAGCATCACGCGTCATAGCATTGAATGTGCCAGATGCATCTGTAACAACAAAGACCTCAAAGCCTTCTTCAATGGCTGATAATGCTGGGAAAGCAACACAAACTTCAGTGACCACTCCAGCAATTAACAGTTGCTTTTTACCAGTGGCTTTAATGGCCTTAACAAAATCTGCATTATCCCATGCATTAATTTGTCCAGGACGGGCAATATAAGGCGCATCAGGGAATTGTGCTTTTAACTCTGGAATGAGTGGCCCGTTGGGCCCTTGTTCAAAACTGGTTGTTAATATGGTTGGTAAATCAAAATATTTCGCTGAATCAGCTAATGCAAGTACATTGTTTTTAAATTTATCGGGTTCAATGTCGCGTACTAAAGACAGTAATCCTGTTTGATGATCAACTAGCAAGACGGCAACATCATCCTTATTTAAGCGAATATAGGGGTTATTGGTGGTCATCGTTAAATCCTTTCTGTAAATAGTAAGTTAGCTAAATAGCCAACGGTGAATTAATTTTGTGTATCTGGGCATAATGACGTAAATCATGAGTGAAACGATTAATCCAGTAATAATGAACGTGTCTAAATATTTGTTTTGCGGCATACCCATAGAATCAAGTAATGGAACAACAGCCATAGGTGTAAATAGCACTAGTGGATAAATTGCAGACCAAGTAACTAAAAACTGTTTCCAACGGACTGGTATAGCTGCCTTTGCACCTTGTGGGGTAAACCAAAAATCTAAACCGCTATTAATATAAAAATCATCATCTTTAATCAGCATATGTCTGACTTTATCTATCAAAATTTTGCGTGTATCAGAATGCATCCAAGACTTAAGATGTTCATGCGTATCAAACCGAATAATGATGGTATAGGTTGTTGTTATATCTCTGATTGGCCTAATAATTTGCAAATCGAGAAACCCAGCAGAACGTTTGCACTGAGGCCCAATTTCATTCAGCCATAATTCATATTCTTCTAAGTGTGGCTTATCAATGTGGTGTGTAACGACTGCTGTCGCACCTACGTTTTGCGTTTGCAAATTATTAGTGCTAGTGTCTTGATTACTTTGCATGTTTCTCTCCCCTGTGCAGAAAGGCCTTATTTCAAACGACGTCCAAAACTCACTGCATACGCACCAGGTCTGGCGAGTAATATAGGATCACTACTAGGTTCGATACCATCGACTAATGCCAATGGGTTATACATATTTGACTTAGCAAATTGTTCACCTTGTGGATCAATTGCAGTTAATGACAGTGTGCCTAATTCAACAACTTTTCTGCTACTAGGCCAACTTACTGTTGCATCATTCACTTCATCACCTGCATCCGCAATTTGTAATGCAATACGAAACTTGGCAGGTGCTTTGCTGAGTCGTTGTGGTAACTCTTGCATGAGGTAGTCAGGCTCTGCAGTTTGAGCCTGTTCTTTAGACAAAAATGCCTCCCCTGCAACTGGTGCGATGATGTAACGACCATAACGCTCTTTGCCGCTAGCATTGATAAACTTAAATGCATTCACACCATAAAAAGACTGCGTTGCAAAGCTTGCTGGTGCAGGTTTGGGTGTGCTCACAAATTTAGCAGCAGCTGGGTGCGACTTTAAAAACTGTTCAACAGGTGTAGGTTTGGCTGCATCAGGTCCAGAAGCAGCCACAGCATTTAATAAGCCGAGAAAATCTTCAGGTGTTGCCGCTGGAAAGCCATTAACTGAGATGACAACAATATCGGTGTATTCATCATCTGGTAATTGAAAGCGAATCGCCATTCCTTTTGGAAAAGCGTTACCATCCGCATCAGGGATATTAGGCACGCCAGTTGCGTTGGAGAAACGGACAATCACATTACTTGGCTTATCTTGTAAGTGAGCTGCTTTAGTAATACTAGAAGCCGTTTTTGCTGGTGTAAATTGGCCTTGTACAACAATGCCTTTTGCATGGTTAGCGCGATAGCCAGCATGTGGACCACCAGCAAGCTTTTCCATTGTGTTCACAATTTGTTCGGTAACAGGTTTGTCAGCTTCTGATTGATTGTCGGCGGCAAACGTAAATTCTACTTGTGAAATAAGTAAAGCAATAATGGTAAATTGAAGTGCAGATTTTGTAAGTATTGGCATGGTGATCCCTTTCGTTTTAGAAATTTTGAATTGATTGATTCGACCTATTCTAAGGCCGAATCATCAATAGTATTTAAATAAACGCAGCTTTATTTTTTTCAAGAAAAGTGTCTAATTTAGTGAGTGGCTTACCTAACAACGCTTCACCGTCTGGACTAATGATAGCTGCTTGATTAGAGGCAAACACTTCAAACAACTCAAGAACCCCTTTTGCCTGCCATTCTGGCCAACCACTCGTCAGTAAAGACTCAAGTGTCGCTTCTTCACTAGGAGATACATAGTTAACTGGTTTGCTGGTGATTTTGCTAAATTGATTGGCAATCTCTTGACCAGTTAATAGTTCTGGGCCAGTAATGTTATAGGCTTTATTTTCATGGCCATCACTAGTTAAAATGTTAGCCGCTATTTCACCAATATCACCCACATTAAGTGGAGCAAACTGACCATCACGTACACCAAAATAGAAGTTGCCTTGCTTGATACCTTCAGCCCAACCCAAGAAGTTTTCTTGGAACCAGATTGTGCGTAAGTGTGTCCAGGCAAGACCAGATGCTTCTAGATACTTTTCTGCTTCTCTAAATTGTTTTGCAAACAGGATTGCCTCCCATTCAGCACCGATTACAGAGTAAAGTACAACGTTTTTAACAGTACCAGCAGCTACGGCTGCATCAATGGCATGTTTGGCATGTTGTGCGCGGTTTTCAACATTGCCAGGAATAATGAATACTTTCGTTACTCCTTCAAAAGCCGCTGTTAATGTTTCTGGCACATCAAGGTCAATCAAGGTTGTTTCGATTGCAGGGAATTGCGTTTGCAATTGATGACCTTTCTCTGCACTTCTGACACCTGCACGTATGGTGAAGTTGTTCAGTTTTTTATTTGCTAGTGCTGTTAATGTTGCCAAACCGTTATTGCCTGCTGCACCGATAATTAAGATGGTTTCTGTTGTCATGATATTGCTCCTTTTATATTAAAAAATTAAGTCTTATTAAAAAAGTACTAGTAAGGTAAATCGAAAAATAAAAATTCAACTTCATTTGCGTTTCTAAAATCAAGCAAGTTTGTTTCTGTAATTTTTAATGCATCACCAGTCTTTAAGGTGTTTCCACAAACGTCAATCTGGCCATGAATGACATGCACATAGGCTGTACGACCATTTGCAATTGAATGCTGAAGCACATCACCCGCAGTTAAAATAGAGGCATAAATGTATGCATCTTGGTGAATCAATACAGTGCCATCTTTGCGATCTGGTGAGGCTATTAATCTCAATTGCCCAGTTTTAGAGGCTTGGTCAAAGTGCTTTTCTTCATAACTGGGCGGTATGCCCTTTACATTTGGCTCAATCCATATTTGTAAAAAATGTACACGTTCTGAATCGGAGTGATTAAATTCACTGTGCCGTACTCCTGTACCTGCGCTCATTCTTTGCACATCGCCATACCGAATAACGGAGCCATTGCCCATGCTGTCTTTGTGTTCTAAAGCACCTTTGATGACATAAGAAATAATTTCCATATCCTCATGACCATGAGTACCAAAACCCTTACTAGGCTCTACAC
>JBFJJY010000139.1:0-5052 GCA_041612055.1 Methylophilaceae bacterium
AGTTTTGGTGAGGTTCGCATTACAGGTAATGGCAAAAGCGGCAATGTCGCTTACCATCATCAGATGTGGCCACATGCCGAAGATAAGCAATTACGATTCCGTCAAGGTGACAATAGTTATGTTTTATTTAATCGCTGGGCTTCACCTAGTGATGAAGGCAATGGCGCTATCGACTATTCTGGACTATTGATTTTTAGAGGCTACGATAAAATTGATTTACAGTTCTGCGATGACAGTGGGCAATTTTTATCTGATTTTGATTTAACAACCCTACCTGATGACGCAGACAATGTGATTCCAGAAAAACAAGCAACAGTCGATGCGGCATTGGAAGGTTTTGATGAAGATGATATGTTACCGGGCGCTTATCGAGATGAACATGATTGCATCCTCTCGGCTGGTGACGAATGGTCAGAAACAGAGCAAGAATGTGTTCGACCTTGGTTAGCAGAAAAGCGCAACGTCAATCAAACAGATGATGAAAGTATTCATGAAACAGGCTTAATCACGGCAGTGGAAGATGGCGCTTATCCGATGTATTCCGTCACCATCGATTTCCCTAAAGCACACCATCAACAGTCATTTTCGCTGAATGTAGAGTCAACTCATATTGATATCGCTGCTTTAAGTAAGGCGGTCGGTCAATATGTCACATTCGATTATATTAGCGAGTTAATTCCTAACTTAATCGAAATAAAATTGAATGGTAAGCCACTGTTAAACGGCAGTGTGGATGCCTCACTCAAAAAAGTAACTGGCACTTTATCTGGCGCCGCATCGGTCACTGAAAGTGACTTGCCTGGGCTTGTAACGGTAACTGATGGCACAGGCAACCAAGTCCATTTTCCATATTATGTTGAGCCAGAAATGGTCGCTGCTAACGGCAAACAAGTGACTGCATTTTACGAAATGCGCACCGAAAACAAGATTGTTAAAATGGATTTAGATTAAAAACCAACAGGTGAACTAAGACATGTTTGCGGCTGCTTTTTTCTTCTGACGGTAACGACAAACAAGTAAAATAACAATGCCTGCAACATTGGGCCACCAAATATACCAATGTGACCAAGCGATGCCATCAATACTAAAATCTGAAAGCGGCCAAAAAATTGGCGTAGCAAAATAGGCTTTGGTGTGAAATGGAAAATCTAAAACAATATGAAATGGCCAAGCCAGCATGGCAAATGCAATGCCTTTTCGCCATAATGCAACCAAGCCAATAATAGGCAAGCAAATCACAAAACTATGCCCGATTGAATAATTGGTAAACAACCATGCAGGTAAACTTTCTAAAGCGGGCTTACCTATGTGCATGGCACCATCCATCATATTCATCAACATAAAAGCGCCAAACGAGATTAAATCTGGCATTGCCCCAAAAAATAGGGCCAGCAAGGCATAGCGTTTATAACCAAACAATCCATAACCCCACAAGGCGTGACTAAACGTATCCATAATATCCTCTATAACAGCTTGGAATAAATGTGATTGACCGCAGTAATAAAACGATCTAATTCGGCAACAGCCAACTGATTGACCCCAGCAGCGCCTTCACGCCCACCACCCGTAGCAAATTGATTGCAAATATCAGCTGCGCCATATGGATGATTCTTTGGCGCCCGCAAGCTAATCGTTAAACTTTGGTCTGGATTGCTACTGGCAACCACAATCGCTTTATCGCGGTTTTCAGCAGCTAATAAATTGCCATAAGTACCGCTAATGCGATTCGCCCATGCCGCATTAGGTAGTTGAACAGCTAATACAGCCTGTTCATCAGATAGCACAGGTGTTGCTCGCGCATGCATCAAATCAGCATCATAGCCTTCTTTTAATCGGGCATAGGGCGATGCGTCATCGGCAATAACGGCAAATGGACTATCATAGGCCATTAAGCTGTTAAATAAATCGGCTGGCGGGTAATGCAAATCTTCCACTGTATTGCCATAGCCATTATAGTTCACCAACATCCCTAGTGTTTTTAACTCTAGCTTTTGCGTCAGTGTCAGTTTCAACGTATCGGCCAATCGCTCTGCAGCCTCATCTAAACCATCACCATAAGCTGCGGCAACGGCCCACAAGGCTTCGGCATGTTGCAAATAATCATTGATGAGCAATGCTGTACAGACGGATGGGTCGGTATTAATCAGCGTCGTTAGTCGTTTGTCTTCAAACAACTTGCCTGCTTGGTGATGATCGCAGTAAAACACAGATTGGGCTTGGGCTAACACTCTAACCAAGTCCTGTTCATTTTTATCAAATGAAATATCGAGCACGGTAATATCAGCTTGTTTGGCTTCATCATCGCTAATCTTCTTTAACAAACTAATCTCTCGCTTAACCCCTGTCACCAAGCGTTGCTTTGTAGCAATCACTGGGGTCACTTTACGTAATTGAATTAACGAAAAGATACCATCCGCGTCACCATTAAAAACATCAATATTCATGCTTATTGATTCCAACCTCATTTGCTGCTGATATTAATAATCTATCCATTTCATGCAAACGTTCTGGCGTACCAATATCATGCCAAACACCTTGAAAATGCTCTCCTGTGACCAAGCCTTCTAACATCGCTTGCTTGAGCAACGGCGCTAATTTTGCTGACTCACCTCGTACAATCGACTCAAAAAGCATTGGGGAATAAACGCCAACACCTGAAAAAGTTAATTTATTTTCGCCATCTATATTGAGTTTGTCAGCTTGCAATGCAAAGTCACCTTGCAGGTGTTGTGGTGGATTATTGACCATGACTAAATGTGCTAAGTTCGGATTGATTAAAGCGTGTTTCAGATGCAAAAAATCGATTTCGCAAAACACATCACCATTCACTACTAAAAATGGCGCATTCCCCAACAATGGCAATGCATTGGCAATACCGCCAGCCGTTTCCAAAGCAGTCACTTCTGGGCTGTAAACGATGTTTGCACCCCATTGACTGCCATCACCTAGCATCGCTTCAATCTGCTGTCCTAAATAGGCATGATTAATCACCAACGTAGTAAATCCAGCAGCAACAAGCCGCTCGATATGCCATACAATCAACGCTTTACCACCAATTTTCAACAGTGGTTTTGGCATATGATCGGTCAATGGCCGCATGCGCTCCCCACGTCCAGCAGCTAAAATCATGGCTTTCATTAAAACGTATATCCCGCTTTCTCTTGATAGCCTTCTAATGTATTAAGCAATCTCAACATCGGGCGCAACTCTAAATAGCGGCCACACACACGACGTAAATAATCCATCACTAACGGCATGTCTTTTAAATAGCCATCTTTACCATCTCGATGGGACAATCGGGCAAAAATACCGAGCACTTTAATATGCCTTTGCGCGCCCATCCATTCAAAATCACGGTAAAACTCACTAAAATCGGTGGGTACTGCTAAACCTGCTTTTCTCGCGGCATCCCAATATCGAACCACCCAGTCCATCATCTCTGCTTCTTCCCAACCGATGTAAGCATCTTTTAATAAAGACACTAAATCATAGGTAATCGCGCCATAAACGGCATCTTGAAAATCTAAAATACCAGGGTTGTTTTCACAGACCATTAAATTACGCGAGTGGTAATCTCGATGTACATACACTTGCGTTTGCTGCAAGATATTATCCGTCAGCGTGGCAAATGTTTTTTGCAATACCGCTTGCTGCGCATCATCTAACTGCACACCCAAATGTTTGGCAATATACCAATCAGGAAACAACTGCATCTCTCGTGTTAATAATGCAGCATCATAGTTCGGCAAGACACCAGGTTTACTGGCCAACTGCAATTTGATTAACGCATTACTCGCATCGCTATATAAACTTTGTGCGCTATCACTATTCAGTTTTGATAAATACGTCTCATCGCCTAAATCGGTTAACAGTAAAAAGCCTTGTTCTAGGTTTTGTGCAACAATCTCAGGCACATGCAAACCACAGGCCAAAAATAACTGGGCGACTTCAACAAACGCCTCACAACTCTCCTGCTGAGGCGGTGCATCCATCGCAATTAAACTGCTGTCGGCTAAATGCACACGAAAATAACGTCGAAAACTAGCATCTGCCGATGCAACGCTCATCGTAAATGTCTTTTCCGCGAGCACTTGACCCAACCATTGTTCTAATTCTTTTTTTCTATCCACAACAACCTTCTTTAATGTAAAATTAGCTTTTATAATGTAGCTAACGTCTTGTTAAAAAGCTACATTTTTTATTGATTAAGCGTCAGTTTTATGAGACTTTATCATGCGCGGAGATAATACTGCATTCAACTCTTTTTTCATTAAAAAATTATCATTTAAATTTCATTGACTATCCACCGTACACATATAAACCGCTCTAAGCAACTGATTGCCAACGCAGTGGTCATCTATTTGCTAAGTTATAGCACTTCGCCCGTGGCAGAAACGCTGACTCGCGAACTATTTAAAATTCCAGAAACCGTGCAACCTGTTGCATTACCTGGCTCGATTGAAATAGAAGGTGATACGCTAGATTTATATCTAGACAGAAAAATGCATGCCATTGGCAATGCGGTGATTTCACGCGGCGATCAAAAAATATATGCTGATACGATTGAATACAACATTCCTAATGATGAATTGCGTGCAAAAGGTGATGTACGGGTCGATTTAGGTGATAGTCAGATTACTGGTCCCGCATTAAAAATGCGCTTGGGTGACTCGATAGGAGAAATGAAAGAAGCCAGTATTACTTTAAAAAAACCGCTTATCCCGAGTGCCAACAAGGTTAAAACCTATAACGATCCAAATGTTTATGCGCAATCTAAACTGCTCAACACACAAACAATATTAACCGACAACCCAAGGCTTTATCAGGACAGTTATATTAAGCAACCGACTGATAGCAGCCAGCCGATTGATCCAAAACTCAACTCTTCTAGAGGTGATGCGCAAGCAGTACTGTTTGAAGGCCGATCTAAAAAACGCTTAAAAAATGCTCGCTATACCACTTGTGAGGCAGGTGTTGATGATTGGTATATCAAAGCCAATGAAATTGAATTAGATCAGTTCACTGAATCTGGCTCAGCCAAACATGCTTATG
>JBFJJY010000140.1:0-5037 GCA_041612055.1 Methylophilaceae bacterium
AAAACACGTAGACGGCTGGGATGACCCGCGTTTACCAACATTAGCAGGCGCACGCCGCCGTGGTTATACGCCAGCAGGTTTTAAATTATTTACCGATAGAATCGGCGTTTCCAAAGCAGATTCATGGATTGAATATGTCATTTTCGAAGACTGCATGCGCGAAGTATTGAATCAAGATGCAGAGCGCCGTATTGCCGTATTAGACCCAATTAAACTGGTGATTGATAATTACGCAGATGGCAAATCCGAAGATTGCTTTGCGCCCAACCACCCGCTTAAAGATGAATTAGGCAAACGCACGGTACAACTATCCAAAGAACTTTGGATAGAACGCGAAGACTTTATGGAAGTGCCTGCGCCTAAATATTTCCGTTTATTTCCTGGCAATATGGTGCGTTTACGTTATGGCTATGTCATTGAATGTACAGGCTGCGAAAAAGATGAAGACGGCAACGTCACCGTTGTGCATTGCAACTATTTGCCAGACACCAAATCAGGCACTGATGGCGCCAACAGCGTGAAAGTAAAAGGCAATATTCACTGGGTGAGCGCCGCCCATGCTTACAAAGCAGAAATCAGACTGTATGACAGACTGTTTAAAGAAGCACATCCGGGCGAAGGCGATAGAGACTTCTTGGATGATATCAATCCAGATTCAGTACAAACCATTACTGCGCAGTTAGAAGCCAGCCTACAAGATGCTCAACCCGAGGATATTTTCCAGTTTGAACGCCATGGTTACTTTGTCGCGGATAGAAAAGATAGTGTAGCGGGTAAGCCTGTGTTTAATCGAACAGTGACCTTGCGGGATGCTTGGCAGAAATAAAAAATGCATTTATTTCAAAATGAGCTTGAATGTATTTCCAACAACACCTTCTCAATTGACTGCATAGAAATATCACTTACACAAAATACATCAAACCCAGTGCAATATTCTGGATCAGGCTCTATTTTTCAAAATAACGACGGAACTCTAGAGCTAAAGCTATACCATAAATATAAAAATACAGATGCTGAAAAGAAATTTAACAACAACTTACTTAGTGATGAGTCGGCTGGAAAATTAATAGGTAAAAATAAACTTTTTAATCTATCTGCCGAAGATGTTTTTGGACGTTTATGGGAATCTAGTAACATTTTAGTTCAAGACCCCCAAAGTCCAATAATTGCAAAAGGTCAAGTAATTAACGCTAAAATTAACTCTTTAACCTGTGAAAATGATAGAGGCGAGAAAAGCGAATCTGTTCATACATTCTCGTACGCTCTGATTCAAGGTAAATATGATTTACCTTTTAATCAATATGAAGAGATAAAAGGCACGTTTTTTTCTAAATCACAATTAAATATATATAAGCTTAGTATTAGAGATGCTACTTGTATAATTCATCAAAAAGATGAATATTTGACCATCAGTGTAGAATCAGAAAATCCATTAATAAATATCAATAAAAAAACTGAAGTCCTTTTAGAGGCACTAGGAATATCTCTTGGGCAAGATTTAAAACCAGACTACTTAAAAGTGTCTTCTATTGACAAAGAAGTTTTAAATATCTTTTCAAAAAAAGCCACGACAAATAAGCACACTATTCATCCGCCAATACCAATAAAAATTCTTACGAATGATCTCAATCACTTCATTTCCCTTTATATGGATAGTTTTAAAGAACCTAGTTCAGTCTTTTTTAACTATTGGAACAGAATACTTAACGGATTTTCTGGGAATGTGGAAAACAGTGCCCTAGTAATTACCACTTCTATTGAAGGTGTTTTAAAAAAGTACTATTCAGATCGACATCAACCTGACATCGAGTTTATCAATGAAATTGACAAGGCACTTCCATTAATAGAGTCTATGGAAATTAATACTAGAGTTAAGGCTAGCATTAAATCTTCGTTCAACAACTCAAAATCTATTAAGCCAAAAAGTATCTTACATGCCCTTGAAAAAGAAAAAGTACTTTCGATAGATGCAGTAAAAACATGGTCGGAACTTAGAAATAAAGCCTCACATGCTGATACGCTTGCTTCTGAAGATGAAGCTGAATTACAAAAATATTTAGACCAGATATTTATATGTTTAGGTTTGTTTTACAAGCTTCTATTTAAACACCTTAATTATAATTCCAACTATATTGACTACACAAAAAGTGGCTGGCCTGATAGATATTAGGAGATTGTTATGAGAATTGCCAACAACACCGCCGAACTCATCGGTAACACCCCACTCGTTAAACTGAACCGCGTTGCGGCTGGTATTGATGCGACCATTGTTTGCAAGTTGGAGTACTTTAATGCGGCGAGCAGTGTGAAAGACCGTATTGCGGTGTCGATTATTGATGCGTTGGAAGCACAAGGGCGTATTAAACCTGACACGGTGATTTTAGAGGCAACCAGTGGCAATACGGGGATTGGTTTAGCCATGGTTTGTGCGGCGCGTGGCATTAAAAGTGCGTTTGTGATGCCAGAAACCATGAGCCGTGAGCGTAAGTTATTACTCAAAGCCTATGGTGCTGAATTGTTTTTAACACCGGGTGCAGAAGGCATGGGTGGCGCTTTGGCTAAGATGCAGGCGCTGGCAGACAGTGATTCACGCTATGTGATTGCACAGCAGTTTGAGAATCCTGCTAACCCTGAGATTCACCGTAAAACCACTGCAGAGGAAATTTGGCGCGATACTGATAGACGTGTAGATATGTTTGTATCGGGCATTGGCACTGGCGGCACGATTACGGGTGTGGGTGAAGTATTAAAAGCGCGCAATCCTGATATTCAGATTATTGCAGTAGAGCCTGATGCAAGCCCGATTTTATCAGGTGGTGAGAAAGGTCCGCATCCATTGCAAGGGATTGGTGCTGGTTTTATCCCTAAGATTTTAAATACCAAGATTTATGATGAAGTTGTCCGCGTGAAGAATGATGATGCGATGAATATCGCACGACGGATGGCAAGTGAAGATGGATTGTTAGTCGGCATTTCATCTGGCGCAGCGGTTTGGGCGGCCATGGAAGTGGGTAAACGTCCAGAGAACAAAGGCAAACTCATCGTGGTGATTATTCCATCTTTTGGCGAGCGTTATTTATCGACACCGCTGTATAGTCATCTAGAAGTGTAAGCGCTTGGTGCTCGAATGAAACCCATGAAAAAACATCAACGCATTCGTAAAAAACACCATACCAAAAAGGTTGGCATGGCGCCTGGCGTTGCGGTGTATGTTGGTGATGCCGATATCGCGCAGCTGGATAAACCTACGATCACCCAAACCATTTATAACGCAAATGAAATGGTTGAGCGTGAGCTGAGTGAAGAAGCACTGGCTAGCATTCAGCCTGAACAGGACAAACAGCTTTGGATTAATGTGCATGGCGTGCACGATGCGGCGTTAATCAAAAAAATAGGTGAAGCTTTTCATTTGCACCCATTGGTCATTGAGGATATTTTAAATACGAAACAGCGCCCTAAAGTGGATGAATTTAATGACTATTTATTTTTAGCTACGCGCCACTTTTATTATCATCTAGAAACCATGTCTGTCAGCTCTGAACAAATCAGCATGGTGCTGGGACACCATTTCTTATTAACGTTTCAAGAGCGTGCTACTGGTGCTTTTGAACCCGTGCGCGTGAGATTACGGGCGGAGAACGCCCCTATTCGCGCATTGCGTACAGATTATTTAACCTATGCATTGTTAGATAGTGTCGTTGATCGCTATTTTAATGTGTTGGAAGATGTTGGTGAGGACAGCGAAGCATTGGAAGAACGCCTGCTAAGTAATCCTAGCAATGCAGAACTCAAAAATATTCACCAGCTTAAGCATGTGAGTATTGAGCTACGCCGAGCCGTTTGGCCTTTGCGCGAAGTATTGAATAGCTTAATTCGCAATGAAAAAGGCTTTTTTCAACCAGCGACTGTGCCTTATCTGCGCGATGTTTATGACCATACGGTTAGCTTTATTGAGTCGCTGGAATCTATCCGCGACACCTTGAGCGGCATGATGGATATTTATATGGCGAGCGTTAGTCAGCGTGTGAACTTAGAAGTGCGCGCACTCACCGTAGTCGCGATGCTGTTTATGCCTGCAACATTGATTGCGGGTATTTTTGGTATGAATTTCGACTATATGCCTTGGATTAAAAATCACAACGCGTTTTGGTACGCCCTATCCATCATGCTCGGTATTGCCGCTGTGATGGGGTTAATCTTTTGGCGCAGACAATGGCTCAGCAGTAAAGCTTAAGACTTAATCAGTTGTGCATATTTCGCGCGGATTTTAGCGGCTTTAGGTGCCGCAACCGCCAGACAGTAAGGATTGCTTGAGTTCTTAGCAAAATAATACTGATGATAATCTTCCGCTGGGTAGAAGGTATTCGCACCATTTACCTCAGTGACAATCGGCGCATCGTAAACGCCCGCTTGGTTAAAACTATTAATCATTTTGACAGTAGATTCCATTTGCGCATCGTTTTGGCAGAACACAGCCGAACGGTATTGTGTGCCAATATCATTGCCTTGACGATTTAAGGTGGTTGGATCGTGTGAGACTAAAAACACTTCTAGCAGCGTCTCGAAACTAATCAGTTCGGCATCAAAGGTAATGCGAATGCCTTCTGCATGACCAGTATCACCGTTACAAATGGTTTTATAAGTTGGGTTTTCTGTATGTCCGCCGATATAGCCCGACTCGACCTTGATGACGCCTTTTAGCTGACTAAATACTGGCTCGGTACACCAAAAACAGCCACCTGCAAAAATTGCAATTTGTTCGTTACTCATGATGCGTTTACCTTTAAAATTAAGCTTAGATTGTAGTCTGTATTATAGGCAAAACCTTACAGTCTTATTCACTTCTGTAGGAATAATAGCGCAATGTCTTTAAATGCTTTATATGTCGACTTCAATTCTTACTTTGCCTCTGTAGAGCAGCAATTAGAACCAAAACTGCGTGGAAAACCCATTGGCGTGTTGCCTGTGATGGCTGAAACCACTTGTTGCATCGCGGCCAGTTATGAGGCAAAAGCCTTTGGTGTTAAGACAGGGACT
>JBFJJY010000141.1:0-4993 GCA_041612055.1 Methylophilaceae bacterium
CCCTGCGCTACTCTGCAAGCAAGGCGTCTGCGGAACTCGCCATATAAAAACGATATGGCTCAAACAGTCCTCGACGAAACCTCCTTGCTTGCTTCCGTTGCTCGGCGTGGCTAAAGGGGGCGAAAAATCAATCGAAGAATTACCATTGCATCACTGAACAAACATTAAACCTCGTCATTCCCGCGCAGGCGGGAATCCAAATTAAAACATTTAAATTGAAAATGGATTCCCATTTGCATGGGAATGACGGCAACCCAACGGGGATTGTGAGTTACGCTAATGAACCTATTTAGTTAAAAACCTAGCCACCATGGGTTTATTCTCATAAAAGGAGATACTCACATGAAGAAGCTCATTTCTATTTGCAAGATGTATGAGGTGCTCAGATAATAAATTTTCAATTTTTAAAATGTATGATGGAATATTCTTATGAAAAGAAATCGCTCTTTGTGGGGTTTTCGAAAAAGGATTCTTTGAATGCAGTATATTTGCTGACTGGTCGTACAAGGATGCAAACTGGATCTTGGTCAGAAACCCACCTCTTAATCTGTTCCATTTTTTATTGCTTGTTACTTTTATTGGGACTGGATAAAACGCAGGATTTAATTCTTCAATTTTCTTGATTATTCTTTTTGCATGCCAGTCTTTTGATATGTCCTGTCTAACTATTTTGTATGCCTCTTTATGGGATAATAAAGAGGCATAGGCGATTAGCTCTAGTATTTTTCTAATTTGCAATGCTTCGGACTCAATAGTACATTGGACGTAAAGACTGTCAGATTTGCCTTGATTTAAAGATTTAATTGTTTCGAGTCTTTTATGAATCTCCCACATTAGTTGCAAATAATGTTTTCTATCTTTATAGCTATTCATGGGAATTAATAGTTGTGTTTCTTGTGCTATATAATTTAGGAGCTCATCCCATTATGCCTCAACAAAGCATCCATACTAGGCTCTCTACCTCTAAACGCCACAAACGATTCCATCGCTGGACGACTACCACCTTTAGCCAACACTTCATTTTTAAACCGACTACCAGCTTCATCTGAAAGCACGCCTAGCTCTTCAAATAAGCTATACGCATCGGCAGATAATACTTCTGCCCATTTATAGCTGTAATAACCAGCCGCATAGCCGCCTGCAAAGATGTGGCTAAAGCTATTTGGGAAGCGGTTCCATTTAGGTGGACGTAGTACGGCGACTTCGTCACGGATTTGGTCGATTAAATCTAGGGCGGTTTGGTTGCCATTGGGGTCAAACTCGCCATGTAGGCGCATATCGAATAATGAAAATTCAATTTGGCGCACGGTTTGCATGCCTGCTTGGAAGTTTTTAGCGGCAATCATTTTGTCGAACAATTCACGCGGTAATTGCTCGCCTGTGTCGACATGTGCCGTCATATTGCGTAGCACTTCCCATTCCCAGCAGAAGTTTTCCATAAACTGGCTGGGGAGTTCTACTGCATCCCATTCCACGCCTTTGATGCCCGAGACGCCATATTCATCCACTTGTGTCAGCATATGATGCAAGCCGTGACCAAATTCATGGAACATGGTGGTGACTTCATCGTGGGTAAACAGCGCTGGTTTATTGCCGACTGGCGGAGAGAAGTTGCAAGTCAAATAGGCGACTGGCAACTCTAGTCCTGTGGCTTTTTTACGGCGGGTAATACATTCATCCATCCAAGCGCCGCCACGTTTATTTTGGCGGGCGTATAAGTCTAAATAGAAGTAGGCAATCGGTTTGTTGCTGCTATCACTGATGGCATAAAAGCTGGCATCTGGATGCCAAACAGGCGCTTCTGCTTGACGCACTTGTACACCAAAGATGGTTTCGGTGACTTTAAAAAGACCAGCCAATACTTTATCAACGGGAAAGTATTGTTTCACTTCTTGATCAGAAAACGCATATTTTTCTTGGCGTAGCTTTTCGCTCACATAGGCGACATCCCATGCTTGCATATCGGCTAAACCTAATTGTTTTGCATAGCTTGTTAATTCTTGCATATCGCGTTCTGCATATGGTTTTGCGCGTTTGGCTAAGGTGTCTAAAAATTCACTCACTTGCGCAGGTGTATCAGCCATTTTGGTGGCTAGTGATAGTTCTGCGTAGTTGTTAAAGCCTAGCATGTTGGCTTCTTCACGTTTTAGTTTAAGAATGTCGCGGATTAAAGGCGTGTTATCCCATTCTGGTTTGCTTAGCTCTGAGGCACGTGTTGCGTAGGCGCGATACAAGGTTTCGCGTAGTACGCGGTTTTCTGCGTATTGCAATACAGGCAAGTAAGAGGGGAAGTGGAGGGTGAACAAGTAACCTGTTTTGCCTTCGGCTTTTGCAGCTTCAGCCGCTGCTTCTATCGCATCTGCTGGTAAACCCGCTAAATCATCACTATTGTCGACAAGGTGTTTAAAGTCATTGGTGTTATCCATGATATTTTCTTCGAACTTGCTGCCAAGTTTAGATAACTGCTCTGAAATGTCTTTAAAACGCGCCTTCTGATCTTCTGGCAATTCTGCACCACCCAGTTTGAAATCGCGTACTTCGTGATTAATAATGGTTTGCTGCGTTGGGCTTAATTTGGCAAAGTCAGCACTTGCTTGAATCGCTTTAAATTTCTTGTATAAGCGTTCATCTTGCGCGATATCGCTGCCATAATCAGTTAATTTCGCTAAGTTGGTATTATACGTTTCGCGTAATTCTGGGCTGTTGACCACGGCATTCATATGGCCAACTTGGCTCCAAGCGCGATTTAATTTTTCGCTATGGTCTTCTAATTTAAGCGCAAAGTTTTCCCATGTTGGTGTTTCTTGGCTAGTGGCCAGTTGTTCTACTAAAGCGCGACCTTCAGCAATCAAACTATCGATAGCAGGGCTAACGTGTTCGGGTTTGATTTCGTTAAATTTCGGTAGGCCAGAAAAGTGAAGTAATGGGTTTGATGACAAAGTGTTTCCTTATATTGATTGGCTTAATTAATTAAGCGTAGACAAATGGGGTAGCGATAGGTTTCACCCTTACTAGTAGAGATTGCGGCAATAATGCAAAAAACAATATTAGCGAGCCAAATCATTGGCATCAACATAATGCCTATTAATATCCAAGATAAGACCGAGCCGCAAACAAATAGGGCAATACCAATGGTAATTTGAAAATTAAGTGCTTCTTTAGCTTGATCTGCGATAAAGGCGCTATCGTCTTTTTTGAGTATCCAAACGATGAGTGCGGGGATAAATGAAAAGACAGTACCAGCTAGATGAGTAACGGTAGCGATATTCTTGTCATCACTATTTGGAACGAGAACTTCTTGTGACATATTGATCTCCTGCGTGGCATTTCACGGTTAATGATTCAATTTTTTAACTTGCAATTCTGTTTTAGCAAGATCATCCATTTTAAGGATTCTATTAACTGATTTGGTTATTTTGTTAAGGTTACTTTGTAAAATTTTCTGTTTAACACTCAATACTTGACTAGGATGCATAGAAAATTGCCGCAGGCCCATGCCAAGTAATAGTTTCGTTAATTGAGCATCGCCTGCCATTTCACCACAGACAGAAACTGCTTTGCCTAATTTAGCGCCAGCGGCAATGGTATTGGCAATTAAATGCAGTACCGAAGGGTGGAGTGAATTGTATAAATGTGCCACTGTACTGTCTGTGCGATCAACAGCAAGCGTATATTGGGTCAGGTCGTTTGTCCCAATTGAAAGAAAGTCTAACTCGCGAGCAAAGGCTTTGGCATTAATCGCTGCAGCTGGCACTTCTATCATGCCACCAAGCTGTACATTATTGTTAAAAGGAATCTTCTCTTTTGCCAGAGATTGTTTAGCATGCGCTAATAGTAGTTTTGTTTGACGTAACTCTGCTAATGTAGTCAGCATTGGAATGAGAATTTTAATATTGCCATAATGCGAAGCCCGTAACAGCGCACGAAATTGCGTATGAAAAATATGCGGTTCGGTTAAGCAAAGCCTGACTGCGCGTAAGCCTAAAGCAGTATTTGAGGTCTCTATATTGCTTAAATTAGCTTGTTTGTCTGCGCCAAGGTCGAGTGTGCGAATAATCACCGGCGCTTTTTTCATGGCTTGGGCCACATTTTTATAAGCTAAAAATTGTTCTTCTTCGTCTGGTGGTTCCGCTCTATTCATGAATAAAAACTCAGTACGAAACAAACCAATGCCTGTCGCCCCTGACTCATGAATCGCGTCAATGCTTTCATGACTTTCGATATTGGCAAATAAAGCGATAGCAGTACCATCAATGGTTTTGGACGCTGTCGATTTTATTAAGGACAGTTTTTGTTGTTCGAGTTGCCATTGTTGTTGACGTAAAGCATATTCTTTAAGAATTTCTTTACTGGGATTGACGATAACCACACCTTGACTACCATCGACAATAATGACCTCACCCTCGCTGATTAAATCGCGTGCTCTTTGCAGGGCAATAATGGATGGAATATTGAGGCTTCTTGCTAAAATCGCGGTATGCGATGTGGCGCCACCGACGTCAGTAATAAATCCAGCAAATTGATTTTGCTTAAACTGGATGGCATCAGCAGGTGAAATATCATGGGCGACTAAGATAATGTCTTTATCATGATTCTTTTTGGCATCATTGCTGAGTTGTGAGCTGGGGTGTCCCAGCAATGCTTTAATCACACGCTCAACCACTTGGATGACATCTTGCTTACGCTCACGTAGATACTCATCAGTGAAAGCATCAAATTGTTCAATGATATTATCCAAATGCAATTTAATGGCCCACTCGGCATTACATTGTTCTTGGCGTATGATTTTTTTAGTTGCATCTAAAAAAGTTTTGTCGGACAAAATAGCAAGGTGCGTACTAATAAAAGAGCCCAAGTCTCCCAGTAATGTATCAGGTAAGGCGTGTTGTATCGCCTCTAAATCGTGTTTGACTGATTTGACGGCAGCAGTAAATCGCTTAACTTCATCAGCTACCAGATGGTTCGGTAACTGATAGTGTGCTACTTCTAATAG
>JBFJJY010000142.1:0-4923 GCA_041612055.1 Methylophilaceae bacterium
ATGGCAGATGAAGATAGAAAATTTTATGGTGTGCAGTTCCATCCAGAAGTGACGCATACCAAGCAAGGCCAAGCCATGCTTGAACGTTTTGTATTAGAGATTTGTGCAGCAAAACCTGATTGGGTCATGGGTGACTATATTGCAGAAGCGGTTGCCAATATCAAAGAACAAGTCGGTGATGAAGAAGTTATTTTAGGCCTATCTGGCGGTGTCGATTCTAGTGTAGCGGCTGCGTTAATTCACCGTGCGATTGGTGACCAATTGACTTGCGTTTTTGTCGATCATGGCTTGTTACGCCTGAATGAAGGTGACATGGTGATGGAGATGTTTGCAGGTCAGCTCCATGCCAGAGTAATCCGTGTTGATGCAACGGACCAATTCATGAGTAAACTGGCTGGCGTTAGTGACCCTGAAGCAAAACGTAAAATCATTGGTGGCGAATTTGTTGAAGTATTTAAAGCAGAAGCAGCCAAACTCAAAGCTGGCGACCAAGGACATAAAGGCGCAACCTTTTTAGCACAAGGTACGATTTATCCAGATGTGATTGAATCGGGCGGTGCTAAAAGCAAAAAAGCCGTTACCATTAAAAGCCATCATAATGTAGGTGGCCTGCCTGAACAACTTGGTTTGAAGCTATTAGAACCACTCCGCGATTTATTTAAAGACGAGGTGCGCGAGCTCGGTGTAGCGTTAGGATTACCGCGAGATATGGTGTATCGCCACCCTTTCCCTGGCCCAGGCTTAGGCGTGCGTATTTTGGGCGAAGTAAAACGCGAGTATGCCTTGTTACTACAACAAGCTGATGCAATCTTTATCGAAGAACTTCGCAATACGGTAGATAAAACAACTGGTAAAACTTGGTATGATTTAACGAGCCAAGCTTTTACTGTGTTTTTGCCTGTTAAATCGGTTGGCGTGATGGGAGATGGTCGTACGTATGATTATGTAGTCGCACTGCGTGCTGTTGTCACCAGTGACTTTATGACTGCGCATTGGGCTGAGTTACCATATAGTTTATTGGGCAAAGTGTCGAACCGTATCATTAACGAAGTAAGAGGCATTAATCGCGTTGTATATGATGTCTCTGGCAAGCCACCAGCGACTATTGAGTGGGAATAATGAGCCGCGGCTTTGTTAAAGAGGATGATTTAGAACACGCAAGGACTGATTTACCAGAACGTCCCGTTAGTCCGCATCCAAATTATGTAACGCCATTTGGTTTAAAGCAGCTAGAAGATGAAGCGAATGCATTAGATAAGCAGCGCGCGCTTTTGGTGAAACAAAAAGATAATGAAACCGCAAAGCAACAACTTGCGGTTATTGATCGTGACTTGCGTTATTTATCAACACGGCTAGAACAAGCGATTGTAGTCGCTCCTGCCGAGCAAGATAAAACTACAGTTTTATTTGGCGCGAGCGTGCAAGTAGAAAACGAAGAAGGCGAACTGCTACAATTTCATATTGTTGGTGAGGATGAAGCTGATATTGCACAACAAAAAGTGAGTTATGTATCGCCGATTGCCAAAGCGTTAATTGGCAGAAAAGTTGGTGATATTGTGTTGTGGCAACGCCCTGCTGGACTATTAGAGTTAGAAATTATTGCAATTAATTACTAGAAGGTAATATCAATGAATGTGACTGAAGCAATTGTAGAGCGCCGATCGATTAAAGCGTATGACCCGAATCATAAAATGACTGAGCAAGAAATTGCCAAGTTAATGTCGTTAGCCATGTTGTCTCCAACAGCATTTAATATCCAAAATTGGCGTTTTGTTGTCGTGACAGACCCTGTACTACGCCAACAAATTCGTGCTGTCAGTTGGAATCAAGCACAAGTGGAAGAAGCTTCATTGTTGATTGTGTTAACGGCTGATCTAAAAGCATGGAAAAAACAGCCTGAGCGCTACTGGGCAAACGCGCCAAAAGCAGTGCAAGACTATTTAGTTCCTGCGATAGGCAATTATTATGAAGGTAAAGAGCAAGTGCAGCGCGATGAGGGTATGCGTTCTTGTGGCATGGCAGCAACGACGATTATGTTAGCTGCTAAAGAGATGGGCTATGACACTTGTCCTATGGATGGTTTTGATTTTGATGCTGTTGCTAAATTGCTTAACTTGCCTGAAGATCATACACCAGCCATGTTTGTTGTTGTCGGCAAAGCTTTAGAACCAGCACGCCCACGTGCTGGACAGCTACATATGGATGAAGTTGTTATCCATAATCAATTTAAGTAAATCAATTTAATTTAACCATTTATCAGAATTAATCAATTTAGAGAGTTTATGTTAACCGCAAATAATATCACCATGCAATTTGGCTCTAAGCCACTGTTTGAAGACGTTTCAGTTAAATTTGGCGATGGGAATCGCTATGGACTTATCGGTGCCAATGGTTGTGGCAAATCCACTTTTATGAAAATTCTAGCTGGTGAGCTAGAGCCGACAAGCGGCAATGTCTCGTTAGATGCGAATGAACGCATGGCTTTTTTACGTCAAGATCAATTTGCGTATGAAGATAAACGCGTTTTAGATGTGGTGATGATGGGTCACGAGCAAATGTGGGCAGCTATGACGGAGCGAGATGCCATTTATGCCAATTTAGAAGCAACTGAAGACGATTACATGAAAGCTGCTGAGCTTGAGGGTGTATTTGCCGAGTATGACGGCTATACCGCTGAAGCGCGCGCTGGAGAACTTCTATTAGGGGTTGGTATCCCAATTGAGCAACATACTGGCCCTATGAGTGAAGTTGCGCCAGGTTGGAAATTGCGCGTACTGTTGGTTCAAGCTTTGTTTGCTAACCCAGATGTATTGTTATTGGATGAGCCAACCAATAACTTGGATATTAATACCATTCGTTGGTTAGAGGATGTGGTTAACAACCGCGACTGTACCATGGTCATCATTTCGCATGATCGACACTTTTTAAATCAAGTGTGTACGCATACATGTGATATGGATTACGGAAAAATCACAAGCTATCCTGGTAATTACGATGATTATATGGAAGCAAGTATTGCAGCACGTAATCAACAAGCTAGAGACAATGCAAAAGCTAAACAACAAATTGCTGACTTACAAGACTTTGTACGTCGCTTTTCAGCTAACGCATCTAAAGCAAAGCAAGCCACAAGCCGCGCTAAGCAAATTGATAAAATTAAAGTGGAAGAGTTTAAGCCTTCAAGTCGTCAATATCCATTTATTCGCTTTGAATATGATGATAAAGAAAAACTACATCGTAATGCGGTTGAACTCAAAAAACTTGGTCATGGGTTTGATGATAAAGACTTATTTAAAGGCTTCGAAGTCATTTTTGAAGCTGGTGAAAAAGTGGCTATTATTGGTGAAAATGGTATTGGTAAAACCACATTTTTACGTTGTTTAGCTAACGACTTAAAACCAAAATACGGCGAAGTTAAATGGGCAGAAAAAGCCAATATTGGTTATTTTGCGCAAGACCATGAGTATGAATTCAAAAATGGTGAAGATTTATTTGAGTGGATGTCACAATGGCGCAAACCAGGAGATGATGACAACGTTGTCCGCAGTATGCTTGGTCGTTTACTATTTGGTAGTGAAGCCACTAAGAAGTCCGTTAAAGTGCTATCAGGTGGTGAAAAAGGTCGTTTGCTGTATGGCAAGCTGATGTTAGAGCGCACCAATGTGTTACTGATGGATGAGCCAACCAACCATATGGACATGGAATCGATTGAGGCACTGAATACCGCTTTAGATAAATACAACGGCACCCTCTTCTTTGTTAGCCATGACCGTGAGTTTGTGAGCTCTATTGCGACACGCATCTTAGAAATTAAAGAAGATGGGATTGTTGATTTTTCAGGCAATTATGAAGATTACCTTGCTAGTCAAGGCGTAGAATAAGCTTGGCGATTAAAGCCACTGTTTTTAAAGCGAGTCTGCAAATTGCTGATATGGATCGGCATTATTATGCCGAGCATGCCTTAACCCTATCGCGTCAAGCTTCTGAAACTGATGAGCGCATGATGGTGCGCTTATTGAGTTTTGCTCTAAATGCGAGTGAATATCTGGCATTTGCAGAAGGCATGACCGATGACGAATCGGCTGATTTATGGCAAAAAGACTTAACAGGTGCGATTGAACTGTGGATTGATGTTGGCCTACCCGACGAAAAATTAATTCGCAAAGCTTGTGGTCGTGCCAATCACGTTATCGTGTATTGCTATGGCGGCAATGCAGCAAAAATGTGGTTTGATCAAAATGCTAAATCATTTTTACGGTTAAAAAATCTGACCGTGGTTAACTTATCGCAAACATGTACACAAGCCATCGCTAAACTAGCAGAGCGTAATATGCAGTTACAATGCAATATTCAAGATGGGCAAGCATGGCTGATGAGTAATCAAGACAGCGTAATGATTGAACAAGAAGTCTTAAAAACGTAAGCAAGTTTCTCTATGTGATTAAAAGCCAAACGTTAACCAAGTTTGGCTTTTTTATTGACTTGATGAGGGTTTTTTTCAGAAAGTACATAACCTAATACTAGCGCCACCAGCATGCCAGGCAAACCCTCGTATAGCATATGATGCAAATTGATATAACGCCATGACAGCGCTACAAGCACGCCAATCACCATCACAGCAATTGCTGCTTTTTCGCTCAACACACGGTTCATTGCAAACAATATCAATAATGGTCCAAAAGCAACCGCCATGACAGACCAAGACATAATCACCAGGTCAAATACACTGCTCGTCGCATACAATGCCATCATCAAGGCTAATCCAGTTACAACAGCCGTTGCGAGCTTAATCAGAGTTTGACTTTCAGCCGCTTTGGGGAATAAATCGTGTGTGATCGTTGAAGAACAACTGAGCACCAAAGAATCTGCTGTTGACATTGTTGCTGCGAAAATACCGGCTAACACAACGCCAACGAGTATTGG
>JBFJJY010000143.1:0-4895 GCA_041612055.1 Methylophilaceae bacterium
AACAGATAACTTATTGAATATTAAAGTATTGTTTTGTTATTGCATCGTTAATATCACCGATAAACTGTTGCGACAAATCGATGTGTTCATGAAGTTTTTCTTCACTCATCGACTGTTCATCTTTTTTGGCTAATAATTTTTGGGCCAGTCTGACTGTTTTGATGACCTCTTTACTATTCGGCATCTCAACTAAGCAGGTTTCCAACTCGCCAATGCAATGCAATATGCTACGAGGAAAACGTTTTTCATTGAACAAAAAGTCGACGACATCTGGCATATTGATATGAAAGTGTTTGGTACGTCTATATGTTTGATAGGCCGATAATGATTTTAGAATGCTGGCCCACAAGGTTTCTTTTGCTACCTCATACAGAGGATGATCTTCTGGTAGTGAAATGGCATAGTTAACATCCATAATGCGGGTCGTCATATCCGCACGTTCCAAGTTCCTACCAATCTTCATGAAATGATATGGCAAATTGCGTTCCATCGCGCCAAAAATTAACCCAATGATGGCTTGTCGTTGGTATATCACTTCTTGTAAAAAGACATATTTTTTTCGTCTTTTATTAGAAGTATCTTCAATATTACTTAAGATATATAAATATAGACCATTCACACGCTCCCATAGCTCTTCAGGTAGTAGCTCTCGTAAAGTGCGGGTATTTTCACGCGCATACTTAATACAAGCGAATATGGAGCTTGGATTGCGCTCGTCTGCAATTAAAAAATGAATGATGTCATTTTCTTTAACTGTTTTGTAGTGTTTATTATAGAGATGATCAACACCGACAATTTCTAATAAGGTTTTCCAGCCGATAGACGCATCTGTTGGCATATCTAACAGCGTATCGGTAATTTTAATAATAAGACGTGCTGTATTTTCTGCACGTTCAAGGTAGCGGGCCATCCAGTAGAGGTTTTCAGCATCACGAGCAAGCATCATGGTTAGTCGCCTCCTTCTACTATCCAAGTGTCTTTGCTGCCACCACCTTGTGATGAATTGACCACTAGCGAGCCTTGCCGCATAGCGACGCGAGTTAGGCCGCCCATGGTGACATGCAGTTGATCGGATTGCAGCACAAATGGCCGTAAATCCAAATGGCGTGGAGCGAGTTGACCATTAATAATCGTTGGTCCTGTTGAAATATTCAGTGTTGGTTGCGCCATATAATTACGTGGATTTTCCGTGATTAATTTGGCAAATTCATCACGTTCTTTTTGTGTGGCACGTGGGCCAATTAACATGCCATAGCCACCCGATTCATTGGCCGGTTTGACAACGAGCTTATCTAAATTTTGCAATACATACTCACGTTGGTCTTTATACATGCATAAATAACTTGGAACGTTCTTAATAATCGGCTCTTCTTTTAAGTAGTATTGAATAATCTGCGGTACAAAGGTGTAAACAATTTTATCGTCAGCAACCCCTGCACCAGGCGCGTTAGCAATAGCAACATTGCCTTTACGCCAAGCACGCATCAGGCCTTTTACACCAAGGACAGACTCTGGGTTAAATACTTCAGGGTCAAGAAAATCATCATCCACACGGCGATAGATCACATCAACGCGCTCTAAACCAGTGATGGTTTTCATGTAGACAATATCTTTATCATCAACGAGTAAGTCTGATCCTTCAGCCAAATTAGCACTCATTTGCTCAGCTAAATAGCTATGCTCAAAGTAGGCCGAGTTATAAATGCCTGGTGTTAACACAACAATCACTGGCGATTTGATTTTTCGTGGAGATAATGCCGCAAGCGTTTTATAAAGCTGTGTTGGGTAGTTATCAATCGGTTTAATGTTGGTGGTTTGAAATAACTCAGGAAAAACCCGTTTCATAATTTGGCGATTTTCCAACATATAAGAAACACCTGAGGGTACGCGTAGATTATCTTCTAACACATACATGGTGCCATCAGCATCTCTAACCAAATCAGTGCCGCAGATATGCGCCCACGCACCAAAACGAGGCGTTATGCCAATACATTGTTGACGGAAGTTTTTTGAGCCGCTCAACACTTCAATTGGAAAAACGCCATCTTTTACAATTTTTTGATCGTTATATAAATCATTGATGAACATATTCAGCGCTGTCAGCCGCTGTTTAAGTCCCTCTTGGACAACATCCCATTCTTTGCTATCAATAATTCTTGGCACAATATCAAACGGCCAAGCTCTATCAATATTGACTGCATCAGAGTAAATAGTGAAGGTAATCCCCATGGCAAGGATAGCGGAGTCGACGGCTTGCTTCCTTGCCGCGAGTTCCGTTTCATCCATAGAGGCTAGATAATCTAATAAGGGTTTGGCGACATCACGCGGTAGCAGTTTATTGTCAAAAAGTTCGTCGTAGGCTTGAATCGAGGCGTATTCTATGGATGATATTTTCATGTTTTCTATCTTACACAATGTATATGTGTTTATCTAGCGAATACTATGCCAGTATTTTGGCTCAAGCTACATCATCGCTCTGACGCCTTCTTCAACACCTGCTGCTTCTGTTAGTGCCGCTACATTTTCCTTAGTAAAAAAGCCATCAAAATCACCGTATCGCTGTACATACTCAATAATCAGTGAGGAGTGTTCTGATGCATTGGAAAAGATTTGTTTGAGACCTTGCTCTTTAGAGCCAATGACATCTAATAAAAAGCCTTTACCTTGTTCGGCAATTGAGTTCACCACAAAGTCAATATTCTCAATGCCATCGCGTTCACCATCTTTTACCGCCAGCGCCATATGGTGTAAACGTGGCCCATAATTACGTACAAAGGTTTCAGTCGGTGAGGGTAGTTTTTCTAAGTGATTCACAAAGTAGGGCGTGTTATTGGCAGTGAATACTTTGGCAGGACTTTTGGATTCTGGTACCGCATGCACGCTTTTGGTGACGTTGGTAGACGAGTTTTGATCTTTGATATTATAAGCACCCCAGAAATGGTAACTGGATAGTGATAAGTATTCTAAAATCGCCACTTCTCTGTTTTGGCTATAAATGCGCGTAGCAAGGTGGTCAACAGGTAAAATCAAATCATCAATTCTACATTTGGTTTGTAACTCTTTTGCGGCTACATAAGCAGACTGCACATCATCTCTAATGACGCTCATGCCTAATGCGTAGACACGGATATCAGCAATATTACGCTCTAAATAGCCCACAATATTATGCGTATAAGGCGATGGCTTACTAATGGCCAAATTGCCGGGCAATTCTAGTTTTCGAATATCATTTTGATTGAAGAATCGAAATTCACGTGCTTGCTGAATTTGTTCTACTTCGTGTTTATTGGTGACGCGAATAATTTCGCCCATATAGCGGCTATTTGGTTTTTGTGAGCCAACAGGATAAATCTCGTTTAACGAACGGAAGATACCTCTAAAATTAGCGTCTTTAACCTCACGCACGAGCAAATCAGGCGAATCTAAATCAATGCGTAAAATATGCGTCCAATGCGATTCACTCTCTAGCGTGACCAGATAGTGGTAAGGCGTCATTAAACACAATTCAGCAATGTATTTAATTGAATGATCAGGGTCGACGGTAATCATGAGCGCATCAATTTCATGCACCATTTCTGTGAGACCCAAACGATCACGCTCTTCTAAGATGCGCTGTAAATATTCTTCAAAAAAAGCAGAGTTTTCTTTATCGCCATGGCGGGCAAAGGCTAGAGAGTTAATCATGGTGTTGGTTGGCGCTTTAGTTTGTTGTTCAAAATAGGGTTAAATGAAGACAAGCTAAATACATGCCAACCCTCATACTCCGTGCGTTATTGATTTAACTGATCCAGTTTTTCCCAGCGTTCCATTTTGGTTTCTATTTCAGCAACAATCTCAGCAAGCCTTGCTTGTAAGGTGTCGACTAAATCAGGTTGGTCGCGATAAATATCTGGGTTAGTAAATTGGTTAGCAATCTCTGCTTGCTCAGTTTCTAAGGCCTCAATTTCAGATGGTAAACGGTCTAATTCTTTTTTCTCATTAAAACTTAATTTTTGAGTCAATGTTTTAGGCTGCTCAGGTTTCTTTTGCTCAACTTTCTGTTGCGTTACTTTATGGTTAGCTTTTTCAGCAGCGCGTTGTTGACTAAAACGTAACCAATCATCATAACCGCCGCCAAACTCGTCTAATATGCCATTGCCTTCAAAGGCAATCACCTGTGTAACGGTGTTTTCTAAAAACTCACGGTCATGACTGACTAAGAACAAAGTGCCTTTATAGTCTTGTAATAAGCTTTCTAATAACTCTAGTGTATCAATATCTAAATCGTTGGTTGGCTCATCCAATACCAACACGTTGGTTGGGCGCGCAAATAATCGTGCTAGTAATAAGCGATTGCGCTCTCCACCAGACAGAGATTTAACAGGTGAGCGCGAGCGTTGTGGTGGAAATAAAAAATCTTCCAAATAGCTAATGACATGCTTACGTTCAGTGCCAATTTCGACAAAATCTGAACCAGGACTAATGGTGTCGGCCAAAGTGGCTTCTTCATCGAGTTGTTCACGCATTTGGTCGAAGTAAGCGATATTGAGATTAGTACCACGTTCGATGCTGCCGCTATCCGGTTCTATTTCACCTAATATCAGTTTGAGCAGCGTACTTTTGCCAATGCCGTTAGGCCCTAATAAACCAATACGATCACCACGCAAAATACGGGTGCTAAAACCATTAATCAGTGTTCTATCACCATAAGCTTTTTTGACGTTTTCTAGTTCTGCAACCAACTTGCCAGAGCGTTCCCCAGCATCAATATTCAGTTTGACATTGCCTTGACGGTCACGACGGGCGGCACGTTCTAAACGCAGTCGTTCTAATTGACGCACACGACCGTCATTACGCGTGCGGCGCGCTTTAATGCCTTGGCGTATCCAAGCTTCTTCTTGCGCTAAGACTTTATC
>JBFJJY010000144.1:0-4874 GCA_041612055.1 Methylophilaceae bacterium
ATGTAAGAGGAGGCTTTTTCACAACGAATGCCGCCGGTGCAAAACATCGCGACTTTTTTATTCTTGGTCTTATCTAAGTTCTGCTCTACAAATTGAGGAAACTCTCTAAAGGTGGTTGTTTTGGGATCAATCGCGCCCTTAAAAGTGCCAATATGCGTTTCATAATCGTTTCTGGTGTCTAGCAAAATGACATCAGGATCACTGATTAAAGCGTTCCAATCTTCAGGTTTAACATAAGTGCCAACCACGTTATTCGGATTAATGCCCTCTACACCCATGGTCACGATTTCTTTTTTAAGCTTAACCTTCATGCGGTAAAACGGATGGCGATCGGCATAAGACTCTTTATGCTCTAAATCACTAAAACGTGGATCTTGGCGTAAATAGGCTAATACAGCATGCACATCTTCAGTTTTACCTGCAATCGTGCCGTTAATGCCTTCATGTGCAAGGAGAAGAGTGCCCTTGATGTTGTGTTCAATACAACAAGCTAAAATCGGTTTTTGTAATGCCTGATAGTCGGGCAGACTAACAAACTTGTAGAGTGCGGCGGTTAAAAATTGGTCCATTTAGTCACAACAATAAACGAGAAAAACGAAATTTTAACATTGTTTTGATTGAATGGATTTGATTCAAATCAGATGAAGCAATGAACTGGCTTATGACTGCTTAAGCTTGTAAAACTAACATTTCTGCTTTGCCTAGGCCAGAAATATCGCCTACCCAGCGTCTTACGCGCATACAACTTAACTGCGCAAATTGTGAGTCTAGCGTTTGAAAAGATTGATATAAGATATTTAAAAATGGCAAAGTATGTAAGCCACAGTCTAACCATGTCGCTTGCGCTGCTGGCGGTTGTGATAACAGTAATGTGCCGCGCTTCATGCCATAACCTAAATAGGCTCCTGTATTGCCTAATATGCCCAGTGTGCCCGCACGCATATTAGATGCACAATAATTGCCGACATTGCCTTCTATCAACAACAAGCCACGGCGCATGGTGTCGCCAGTGCGTTCGCCAGTATTGCCTTTGCAAATAAGCGTGCCGCCTTGCATTTCTGCGCCAATAAAATCACCTGTATCGCCTTCGATTATAATGTTGCCCGTTTTCATGCGATAACCGATGTAATTCAATTGTGACGTTGCATGTTTAAAGACAAGCGTTGTCGCATCATCGCCTTGCACAGCAAATACGTCAGCCACTTTCAGTTGCTCATTAAGTTTGATGGCTAAGATGTCAGCTAATGATTTGCCTTGTAAAGAATCAGGCGTGAGCTTTTTACAATTAACAGCCTGCTTAACAGAAGTGTTTAGGCTAAAGGTAAGTGCGCTCATTTCGCCGCTCCTGAGAGGTTGCCGTTTACAATATCATGTAATTTAAAGAGATGCGGACCCAGCTTTCCGCCATAATTACCTGCAGAAATACGTTTAATCCCATTCTCTGTGCCTAAAGCGCAAGCCGCTTCGATACCAATTTTCATTGATAACGCAATGTCTTCAAAGCTTAGGCCATCAATCACAATTTCCATCACACTTTCAATATCATCGCTCAGCTCTGATTTGACCACGCCTTTTAACGTAGGGCAGAACGCATCATTGGTGCTCGCAAACATTTTTGGATATTTACTACCAACTTTTGAGCCTGAACGTACCACGCCACCAGGGAAAGGCATCACGACATTCGGTAATTTTTTCATGGCTTCTATTGCCGCTTCACAAGCCGCAAGCACTTGTGGTTGGCTTTGACCTAACACTAAGAAATTTCCTCCACCAATCGCACGCACCATGCCTGTTGTTTCTTGTGTTAAAAACTCACCATCCATGACTGGAATGCGCCAGTAACGTTGATTTTCACCTTTTGCATTAGGTAATAATTTTGAGATTTGATTGCCATCACCAAAATAGCGCAGGTTTTTGCCTAAGCTGATTTGGTCTTCACTCTCAATACCAGAAAACGCTGCAGCAGTCGGGCAGGTGAGGATGCATTGACCCATGCGCGTTTCTAATTGCTGCATCAAGACTTTACTACCCATAGCAAACATCAAAATGCTGACGCCGGGGCGACCATCTGGCGTTTCCTCTTCGCTCAGTTCGCGCTCAATACCCGCTTCGACACCACAGCCAATCACACTGGTGGCAAAGCCCGTCATGGCATTAGCCGCGTTATACGCCCATTTCAAGTTTTGCGCGGTAATCAACACACGGGTGCCGCGCATATTAAAGGCTTCAGCAAAAGTATCGTCTATTTGTACGCCGTTTAGTTTCATTGTTGATGACTTATTTATGTTTTACTTTGTATGATTAATGACTTGATTGCGACCATCTTGTGCAATTTCGTCATTACTAATTTTAAAGTTATCTAATTGAATGGTATGGTATTTGTCAAAATATTCTTTTAAGCCTTTTTCCACGCCTCTATCATAGTCTGGCTTAGCCGTATGCGTTTTACCCCAGACTACTTTTACAATTTCACCATTTTTCACCACTAATTCGCCGTCTTTAAACACATAGTCAGGCTTGGCAAACATGGCTTCTTTATCGTCTTGTTCCGTGTAGACGGTAATATCTGCCGCTGCACCTTTACCCAAATGACCGCGGTCATTCAAACCAATCAATCTTGCCGCACCTGCACGTGTCATTGTCGCAATTTCATACAAGCTATATTCACGGTCAATCGCTGTTAAATTACTCATGGCTTGCGCGTCGATATTGAGTTTTGCAAACGCATCATCTCTAAAACTTTTATCCATTAATAAACGAATCAAATGCGGATAGCTGGTAAACGGTGCGCCATTTGGATGATCGGTGGTCAAGAAGATTTTCCAAGGGTCGTCGACACTGAGGAAAATTTCTAAGCCAATCGCCCATTGCAAGGCGTTCACATAATTTTCATCGCGATACTTAAACGGCACCACACCACAGCCACCATCACACTCAATATCCATAATCACTGATTTTTTAGGATTGGCATGATTGGCGTTTAAATGCTGCATCATGGTGTCGCCAGAGGCAGTGACGGTTTGACCAAACAGAATTTGACCAACATCCGCGGTAATGTGTTTATTGCGATTAATGCCTTCGGCAATTTGTGCCGCAGCAGAAGAGAATTTTTTGTCGCCTTCTGCACTATAACTATGGAACTGAATATGGGTTAAATGCATAGGAATGCCATCACTGGCTCCCATGGTATCCAACGTGGTTTGGAAGTTGCCCGCAGCGCCTAAATTATTGCAATGGACATGCAATGGTTTGGCCACCCCTAAATCATGTACAGCACGACTAAGGCTTTGCAAAATGCGTCTTGGGCTCACATTGTAATGCACATTGTTTTCGTCTAAGTCTAAGCGCCGTTGATTAAATTTAAACGCATTAATTCCACCTGGATTCACTACTTTAATGCCAATGGTTTGGGTCGCTTGTAGTGTCCAAGCGACATAGTCGTTGATGGTTTTTTGGTCGGCTTTGTTAGCGAGTAGACGTAAAAAGTAATCATCATTGCCCAACATGGCATAGCCGCCTTTGTCTATCATCGGCGTATCACCCATTTCCAAATGCGCTTGGCGGGCGTTGATGCCTAAAATAGCAGGTTCAAATGCGGCGGTATAACCCATTTCAATATAACGCATACCAGTATTAATCGTGCTCGGCGTTGCATCATGAGCGCAATGCGGACCGCAAACATGCGCTTCTGGCTCGTGATAGTGCAGTGTTTCTTGATATTCAGGCAGCATCATGCGCGCAATATTCACTTTACCACCACCAATATGGCTATGCATATCAATCGCGCCCGCCATCACCACTTTACCTTTTAAATCAATGGTTTCATTGATTTTTTCAGTGTCAGATGGTTTATCGATAATATGACCATTGCGTATGTATATATCTTGTTTAACACCATCTTTACCATGCGCAGGATCGTAAACTTTGCCATTTTTCAGTAGGGTAATCATAACGCAGCCTCCACTTGTGCTAATACTTCAGCTAAGGTTGGCAACTTGCTTTCTTTTACTTTTTTGAGCGGCAAAATCACATTCGAATCCACGCGTATCATGGTGCCAGCACAGTCTAAGCCAGGGGTGGCAATGGGAATAAACACATCAGGTTCTGTTTCAAATGGCATATTTGGATTACCAATAACAATGGTTGGTGCGTTGGTTGTTGGCAGCGCTTTATCAGGGCTAAAACTATTGACCCAAATTAAAGCATCATGTTCAGGTAACACCTCTTCATGAATCGCCAAACCACTTAGCCATGTATGGGCATAATTAACCGTAGTATCGCCATCGCTACCACCCATGGCTAATGCACCTGCACGGGTGGTTTTGTTCAGTTCAACCACAGTTTGTGTGATTTGTTGAATCGTTAATTCCGCATGTGGAAAGTCCAAATCTTTTGCTACCCAGATCATGGTCGCATACTTGGCTTGTTTTAAGCGGTTAGCAACACCTTCTAAATCCGCAATGGCAATCCCTGCAATCGTAGTTGCAGTTAACGGTTTGCCTGCTACTAATGCATGTAAGGCTGCAGTCAGTTCAGGTAGTTGCGTTGGGTCACAAGGTAATACCGTTGGCTGTTTACCTTTAGGTGAAACGCCATAAGACGTATCTAAACCTTCGCCACCTAAATAAATAATGTCACGGTCTTCATTCTCTACAAACATCGCCTCTTTTGGCCACACCGCACGTTCAAAAAAGCGCGGGTTATGTTTCGCCACATCGGTACCAATTAACACAATGACATCGGCACGATTTCTTACTTCAGTTAATGTGGTGGTTTGCCACCCAACCCGTTGCAAAACTTTCATATTGCGCCAAGTCGTTACCGCATTCATATGCGCTAAGGTTGCCTTGCATTTGTCGGCTAATTGATAAGCC
>JBFJJY010000145.1:0-4860 GCA_041612055.1 Methylophilaceae bacterium
AATACGGACAAAAGCATCATTTTTTCTAACAAAAAGGGTGGCTGTACCGTTGCCAATATTGGTGACAGCATCAATGAGATAAGTTCGATTGGCTTGCGACTCATTCCCAAATTGTAGGTTAGGGACAGACTCTGTATTTAATAATGTTTCGCCATGAATGGTAGGAGGGCCCAGCAAATTACTTTTTTGTTTGAGCAATTCCATTGATGAGTAAACACGCTCAATCACTAGGTTTTTTGCCATAGTTAACACATGTTCTAGCTTCTGTGTTTCATGGGCTGCTTCTTTTTGGGTTGCCTCTAAGTTAAGGCTGAACATGTAAAAAGCAGAAGTGAAAACCGCTAAAACACCAACAATCAGCAAAGGTTGAAGTAGGCGTTTAAATAGGACTATTTTTTTCATCTCATTATTTAGTATTGGTTTTTTTAATGAACTAGCGACGAGTTGCCACAATCTAATCAGCAACGTTACCAAATTTTTTTTTCGGATGATATGTTTATGATGGAAAACTGACTAATTAAAGTGGATTTTCTGCATTTAGTTGGATTAATGCAAAAGGTGCTAATTAACTTTTGATTAATCAGCATACTCAAAAATAGCAGTTATTAAGCTCAGTACATTCATAATCAGATACTTATTTGATTAAATGATGTTAAATCAAACAATTACCGCGTAAAATGCCGACCTATGGAACAATACACTACCATGCTTGCCAAGCCCATTCAAAGCTACCGCCCATATTGGGCTAAACGTTTTGGTGTGGCCACGATACTGCCAACTTCTCGTGAGGAGATGGATGCGCTTGGGTGGGATAGCTGCGACATTATTTTAGTGACTGGCGATGCTTATATCGATCATCCTAGTTTTGGCATGGCCTTGGTCGGACGTTTATTAGAAGCGCAAGGTTTTAGAGTGGGCATTATTGCGCAACCAGAGTGGCATGATGCCAGTGCTTTTAAAGCACTGGGTGCGCCCAATTTATACTTTGGCATTACTGCGGGCAATATGGATAGTATGGTCAATCGCTACACGGCTGATCGCAAAATCAGGTCAGATGATGCCTATACCCCTGATGCAGCGCCAAATAAACGGCCAGATAGAGCGGTTTTAGTTTATAGCCAGCGTTGCAGAGAAGCATATCCCAAAGTGCCTTTGGTGATTGGTAGTATTGAGGCGAGTTTGCGCCGCATTGCGCATTATGATTACTGGTCAGACAAAGTACGTCGCTCTATTTTAGTCGATTCTAAAGCTGATATTTTATTGTATGGCAATGCAGAGCGCGCTTTGGTTGAGCTTTCTCATCGGATTGCAAAAGGTGAGCCTGTTAGCGAGATACAAGATATTCGTGGGACTGCTTTTATGCGTAAAAGCGTGCCAGAGGGTTGGGATGAAATTGAGTCAACTAAGCTTGATAGACCTGGCAAAGTGGATCAACCGATTGACCCTTATGAAATGAAAATGGGTAAAGCTGATGCGAGTTGTGCCACAGATAACGCTAATGCAGATTTGCCAGAAGGGACCAAGCCGATTGCAATCGTACCTAGTCTGCGCGCAAAAAAACCAAAGGCTGACAGAAGTAAACAAGTGGTGCGTTTGCCTGCCTATGAAGCGGTATCGCAAGACCCTGTGCTCTATGCCCATGCTTCGCGAGTGTTGCATTTAGAGGCTAATCCAGGAAATGCAAGGGCGTTGGTGCAAAAGCATGGCGATAGAGAAGTGTGGTTAAACCCGCCACCGATTCCGCTGACCACTAAAGAAATGGATTTTATTTACGATTTGCCGTATGCGCGTAAACCGCATCCTATCTACAAAAATGCAAAAATTCCTGCATGGGAAATGATTCGTTTCAGTGTCAACATCATGCGCGGTTGTTTTGGTGGCTGTACCTTTTGCAGTATTACCGAGCATGAAGGTCGTATTATTCAAAGCCGCAGCGAGGCCTCTATCCTTAAAGAAGTTGAAGAAATTCGTGACAAAGTAGAGGGTTTTACTGGGGTGATTTCTGATCTGGGTGGACCAACTGCCAATATGTACCGCATTGCTTGTAAATCAGAAACGATTGAGCAAGCGTGTCGCAAATTATCTTGTGTATACCCAGACGTTTGTGAAAACTTAAATACCGACCACAGTGCGCTTATTCAGCTTTATCGCAAAGCACGCAATATTAAAGGCGTGAAAAAAATCTTGATTGGTTCAGGTTTACGTTATGACTTAGCAGTGAAATCACCAGAATATGTCAAAGAGTTGGTACAACACCATGTTGGCGGCTATTTAAAAATCGCGCCAGAACATTCCGAAGAAAATGTACTGAGCAAAATGATGAAGCCAGGCATGGGTGCTTATGATGAATTTAAAGCCATGTTTGAGAAATTTAGCGCCGAAGCAGGCAAAAAACAGTATTTGATTCCTTACTTTATTGCCGCTCACCCCGGTACAACAGATGAAGACATGCTTAATTTAGCCCTATGGTTAAAACGCTATAATTTTAGGTTAGACCAAGTACAAAACTTTACACCTACTCCCATGGCGATGGCCACCGCGATGTATCACAGCGGTAAAAATCCATTACGTAAAGTGACGGCGGATTCTGAAGGCGTGCCTGTGCCTAAAGCTGGCGGCGTACGTAAGCTACACAAAGCGTTTATTCGCTATCATGACCCAGCCAACTGGCCCATGCTGCGTGAGGCTTTGAAAAAAATGGGACGTGCTGATTTAATTGGCCCTGGTAAAAAGCAATTAGTGCCAGCGTTTCAGCCAGCGGTAATTGGTACCATTAGACAATCTGATGGGAGTAGTTTTCAGCCAACCGCAAAAGTGCCAGCTAAAACGCATTCACGTAGAAAGCCAACAGGGTTACCAAAGGCATTTAATGATATGAAAAATGCAGCGCGGCCGGCACGACATAAAAAAACAAAGCATTAAATTAGCAATAAGCTTGGAACTAACCTGTCACTCGCACGTCAAGAACAAGACATTGCAAAAGGAACCCTATGCACTATCTTAAACAACTACTGATTTATTTGAGTAGTACATTCCTCTTAAGTACATCCATGCTGGCTGAGGCGACTGAAAAAGGCTTATTTTGGCAGATGGAAGCACCAAATGGGCAGGTCAGTTATCTATTCGGCACGATCCATACCGATGACAATCGCGTTACCGATTTTTCACCCGCTATTCTAGCTGCACTCAAACAAGTCGACTTGTTTGTGATGGAAACGCAACCAAATAGTGACCCTGCTAACTTTATGATGAAACAAGGCTCGCTCAAAGATAGACTGACCGAGCCAGAAATGGATCAAGTAAAAGCACTCACGGATTTTCATGTGATGCATCTTGATCATGCATTACGCATGAAACCTTGGTTGCTAGCAGTGGTGTTTAGTCAGTCAAAACCACAAACCCCTTACGCGCAAGATAATTTACTGATGCGTAACGCTGAAGATTTTGGCAAAGCCGTTCAAGGGTTAGAAACCAGCCAAGAGCATTTTGGCATTATTGACGATTTTACGTTAGACGACCAACTGGTGATGCTACGTGCTGCATTGGCGATGACAGAAGAGCAAAAAGAGAAAGATTTTGAACGATTAATTGCCGTCTATCTAACAGAAGACAGCGATGCATTACTGGGATTAGATGCCGATTTAACTGGGGCAGGCTTGCCTAAGGCGTTGTGGCAGCGTTTGCAGACAAAATTGCTAGATGAACGGAATGTATTGATGGCAGAACGAGCGATTGAATTAGCCCAACAACAGCCTACTTTTATTGCGGTTGGAGCGGCTCATTTAGCGGGTGAACATGGGTTGATTCAAGCTTTTAAAAAAGCGGGCTATCAACTCAGCCCGCTCAATAAATAAGCACTTGATAAATAAGTGCTTAATAAATAAATGCTTGGTTTATTATCGTTGAAAATTGGGTTAGTTACTGATTAGATTGTTGCTCAGTTGATGCGCCAGCGTCCTGTGCATCGTAATCTAAATCACCCGTCACATCTTCGATATCATCCGTAAAATCTTCCACCGCTTCAACCATTTCTTCACGACCGCCATCTTCTGCAGTAATGTCGTCAACGCTATCAGTGAAGTCATCAACAGCCTCTGTCATGTCCTCACGATCTTGTTGCGCCCCTGTTTTTTCTTGGCATGCGGTTATTCCGAGTGCAAAAAATACCATAGTTATCAGTAATGCTATTTGCTTTAAAGTCATCGATTAACCTCCTAGTGTGAGTGTGTATTGAAATGATTGCTTTGTATTAAAAGTCAGCTAGTTTGCTGGCTCGACGGCATCATTCCTTAAGAACACTATAACATTATGGGAGAAGGTTTGTTAGATTAACGATTAAATGCTCAGGGTATTAAAATTAAAGACTTGCCTGTGTCTTACCAGTGACTTAATTAATGCGAGCGAGCTATTGCGGATTTTTCTTAATCACATGCTGACCTGCTTCATAGTTCGGAATATCAGGATTCTGATTCACATAAATCAGCTTGTCAGTCGCAAAGCCTAGTTCATTGGCTTGGCTGACTAATTGCTGTTTAATAGGGTAAGTCAGTTCTGGTGTACGCGACAATATCCATAAATAATCTTTGTCTGGTCCACAAATCATCACATAGTTGTAATAGACTTTATCCAAAGCAATGATGTTATAAGCACCATAGAATGGGCCAAAGAAAGAGACTTTTAATTTACCAACATAAGTGCCGTCTGCTGATGGCTCTTCTAAAAAATAAGCCTTGCCAATCGCATTATCCCATTTTTGTTCTTTGCGGTTAAACCCGCGATTAGTCACTTTGATACCGCCATCGTCGCGTTTTTCATAGTGTGCGGTCACGTTATCTAAGCCACGTTCAAAGCTGTGGTCTA